>JAPKYX010000058.1 GCA_026394075.1 Acidobacteriota bacterium | reverse complement strand
CGGCCTTGCCGGGCAGGGCTTCGTCCAGCTTCAGGGTCACGTCGGGCGTGATGCCGTCGGCGATCGAGAGCGTCAGTTCCTTGGGCTTGGTTTCGGGGGTCGCCGAGATCAGCTTGCCCTTCAACGCGCCACCGGCGTTGGTGTCCTTCAGCTGGCCAAAGTAGGTGTCGCCTTCGGCACCCTTCAAGGTGTCGCGCAGTTCCAGCCAGCGGCCCAGCATCGGGTTTTCGGCCTTCAGCTTCTCGCGGTTCTTCATCTGGAGCGCCAAGCCGCTTTCGATCTCGAAGCCAGCGGGCGGGAACGGATCAGCCTTGGCCTTAGCCATGATGTCATCCAGACCATCTTTGCTGCCGTGGAAGGCCGTGTAGGTCTTCTCGACATAGGCCTTGGTCTGATTGCGGGCGGCTTCCGGCAGTGCACCAGCGCCGTCCAGAACGGCCGCACGGGTGAAGTGATAGAGACCAGCCGACTGCTTCTCTGGTTTGCGCTGCAGCAGGATCACCGTGCCCATCCAGCTGGACACTTCGCCATTTGCGGGGTTGATCTTCAGCACGTCAGTGAAATACTTTTCCGCCTGCTCGTACTGTTTGCGCTGCCAAGCCACCCAACCGAGGGTCCGGTTGCCTAGCACCTGATTGTTGCTCTTTTCCTTGGCCCAGGCATCGTCGGCCACTTGGGCGGGCTTGGCTACCTTGTCCAGGATGGCCAGCAAGCCGTTGCCGGCCTTTTCCGCATCGGCCAGGCCGGCGTCGGATTTATCGTTCATCGAGAAGGTCAGCAGGTTCAGGGTCTGATAGCCGATCAGGCCGATCACGCCGCTGGCGTCTTCCGTGGTCATCTCCGTGGCCACTTCCTTCATCTTTGGCGCGTTGGCCAGTTGCTGGTACGTCCCGAGCATCGCCTGGAGACGGGCCGTCTTGAACTTGCTGGTCGGATATTTTTCCTTCCACTGCATCAGGAGCTGAATCTTCTTTTGAGGATTCGTTTCCTTGTTGATGCCGTTCACCACCAGCTCATACTCAGCGGTATCAACCCACGGGTTATCCTGCCCGAACGTGGCTGGCGCCATCAGGCCGATCGCGAACACCGCCGCAGCGGCCGCGCCCTTCCACCGGTTCAATCGAATACGCACTTCCTGCCTCCTAAAATGGCACCATGCGCCCTGTCTAGGGCGATAGGCAAAAGTTTACCCTAAATGATCACGCCCGCGAGGATATCCACCAGCCTCACAACCGGCGCCGCTCCAGACGGGGGAGACACGCGGACAAAAAACGGCATGGACAACTGGAAGAATACTCAACCGCATGGCCTCTCCGCAAGTTCCCGGCTGTACTGTTAGAAGTCTGAATCAGAAAAGTTGTTCCCGGAAAAGTGAATATGGCATGAGGAGTGCGGAATGGCGTGCTAAACTCGCGTGCATTCATGCGCTGGGTGGATCTTGCAGTCGTCCTGTTGTACCTGATCGGCATCACGTGGTTTGGTGCTCGCTTCAAAGAGGGTCAAAAAACTCTCAAAGATTATTTTCTAGGCGGCCGGAATGCGCCCTGGTGGGCGATCGGTTTTTCGATCGTATCCGCGGAAACCTCCACGCTGACCGTGATCGGCACCCCGGCGCTGGCCTTTAATGGCAACCTCGGATTCCTGCAAGTGGTGTTCGGTTACCTGCTGGCGCGCCTGGTGATCAGCACGCTGTTTCTGCCCCAATACTTCAAGGGCGAACTTTTCACCGCTTACGAGCTGATGCAACGCCGCTTCGGGCAGCGGATACGCAAGCTGACCGCGGGCTGCTTTCTGGTGTTGCGAGCGCTGGCGGAAGGCGTGCGGGTTTTTGCGATCTCGATCGTCATCCAGATCATTCTGGGCACCGGCGAAGTGGCCTCCATCGTGCTGATTGTCGCGCTCACGCTGTTCTACACCTTTGAGGGCGGCATGACGGCCGTCATCTGGACCGACGTCGTGCAGATGTTTCTTTACGTCGCCGGTGCGGTGCTGAGCTTTTTCGTCATCCTGGACCAGGTGCCCGGCGGCTGGAATGAAGTGGTGCGCGTGGGCACGGAGTTCAACAAGTTCCAGGTGATCAACCTGCACTTTGCGTGGGATTCGGCCTACAACGTCTGGGCGGGCGTGATCGGCGGCTGCTTCCTCACCACCGCCAGCCACGGCACGGAGCAACTCATGGTCCAACGCCTGTTGGCCGCCAAGGATCTGGGCGAAAGTCGCAAGGCGCTGATGGCCAGCTGGTTGGTGATTGCCTTCCAGTTCACGCTGTTCCTGCTGATTGGCGTGGCGCTGTTTGTCTACTACCGCTCCGCCGGCATTGCCCCGCCGGTGGTGGCGGACCAGATCTATCCGGCTTTCATCTGGAAGCATCTGCCGCCCGTGGTGGCGGGTCTGGTGATGGCGGCGATTCTGGCCGCGGCGATGTCGAACTTGAGTGCCGCGCTGAATTCGCTGGCCTCCACCACCATCATGGATTTCGTGAAGCCGATGACCGGCAGCCGCCACAGCGAGGACCACTACCTGCGCCTGGCCCGCTGGGCGACCGTGGCGTGGGGTCTGGGGCTGTTTGTGATCGGTTGGGCCTCCACGGGGGTCAAGAGCGTCCTGGAGGCCGCCCTGGGCATTGCCTCGATCGTTTATGGATCATTGCTGGGGGTCTTCCTGCTGGGATTGCTGACCAAGCGGGCGGGCGAGGTAGCGGCGATGGCCGGAATGTCCACCGCACTATTGGTGATGATTTACGTTCGGTTTGGGACGCCCATTGCCTGGACCTGGCACGTATTGATCGGGACTTCCGTGACGTTTATCGTCGGCTGGCTATTTGGATTTGTATTTCGACAGGAGAAAACGGATGCCTGAACTACCCAAGGTGCATGAACTGCGGCGTGAGCTGGGGCTGCCCACCGCCATCGCCATCGTGATTGGAACGGTGATCGGCAGCGGCATCTTTCTGGTACCGAAGACGGCGGTACTCAAGACCGGCAGCGTCGACATGGTCTTTCTGGTCTGGATCTTTGGCGGCCTGCTGTCGCTGGCCGGGGCGCTGACCTACGCGGAACTGGCCGCCGCCATGCCGGAAGCGGGCGGTGAGTACGTTTACCTGCGCGAGGCCTACGGGCCTTTCTTTGCATTCGTCTACGGCTGGACGCAGTTCTGGGTAGCCAAAAGCGGTTCGCTGGCGACGCTGGCCACCGGGTTTTTTCTCTACGTCGCCAATCTGATTCCGGCGCTGGACCAGGTGGCGGCGGTGACGCCGATTCCGTTGGGCGAAAATGGCGCGCCGCTCGAAATCCGGTATGGCCAATTGTTTGCGATTGGGGTCTTGCTGATCCTGGCCGTGGTGAATTATTTCGGCGTCCGCGAAGGGGGCAATCTCCAGATTATTGCCACCGTCGTCAAGGTGGCGCTGATCGGGGCGATTATTGCCGTCGGGCTTTTCTCGGGTGAAGGGAAGGCCTCAAACTTTGCCACTTCGATTCCGTCTGCGGGCGGCATAACGGGCTTTTTCGGGGCCCTGGTGGCGATTCTGTGGGCCTACGACGGCTGGAACAACGTCAGCATGGTATCGAGCGAAATCAAGGATCCTCAACGGAATCTGCCCAAGGCTCTGATTATTGGTTCCTTGGCCGTGATGGCGATCTATTTGCTGGCCAATGTTGCTTATTTCTTCGTGTTGTCGGCGGCTGAAGTGGCGGCCAGCGATCGCGTGGCGGCCGAGATGATGCGGCACGTATTTGGTCCGGATGCCGGCAAATGGGTGAGCGTCGCGGCGATGATTTCGATATTTGCCGCACTCAATGGTTCATATTTAGGCGGGTCACGAATTCCTTATGCGATGGCCCGAGACGGCCTGTTCTTTAAGGCTCTGGGTGAAGTCCACCCGGTGCGGCGGACCCCGGGCAAATCAATCCTGTGGCTGGGCGCGTGGGCCTCGGTTCTAGTACTTTCCGGCCGGTATGACCAGTTGTTTACTTATGTCATTTTTGCCAGCTGGATTTTGTACGGAATGGCCGCCGCTTCCGTACTTGTTTTGCGCTACAAACGGCCCGATATGGTGAGGCCCTATCGGACATTGGGTTATCCGGTGGTGCCGGTGGTGTTCGTGTTGGTCGCTAGCCTGTTGATCTTCTTCACCTTGCGCGACTCCCCCCGCGAATCAATCATGGGATTGCTGTTGATCGTGGCGGGAGTACCGTTCTATTTCTATTGGAAAAAGCGCTTGCCGCGTGCACAGTCCCAGTACTTTCGTTAGCGAGTGCTTGGCGAGTTTGTTCTGAATTCAGAACAAAACTCTTGAATTTACCCAAAAAGCAGCGGTACACTGGCCATGCAACAAAGATTGCCTCAAATCCGTTCCGCTTTCAGAACCAACTCGACGCCACGATGCGCGACCTGGACTGAAGTGCAGAATGGAGCGGAAAAGGAGTCACAATTCCTGAGGGAAGGCCCATGGACGTCGCTAAGATTCTTGAGGATTTGCGCCGGGAACGCGCCCAGATTGAGGAAGCCATCCTCACGCTGGAGCGCCTAGCCGAAGGCCGCGGCAAACGCCGGGGCCGGCCGCCAAGCTGGTTATCAGAGGCGCGGAAGCGCGGACGCCCCCCGGGGTCCAAAAACAAGGCTCCGGCCGCTAAAGCAGGCAACTCCGCCGCTTAAGGCCGCGGAGGGTCGAAACGTAGCTGGTCACTACACCTCGATCTCGCCTCGCAGATAGAGCACGCCGTACCCGCCGATCCGTACCCGGTCCCCCAGCAATTCACACCACAGTTCGCCGCCACGGGGTGAAATCTGTCGCGCCGAGAGCTTGGTTTTGCCTAGACGCCCCGCCCAGTACGGTGTCAGCGTACAGTGGGCGGAACCGGTGACGGGGTCTTCATTGATCCCTTGGCGGGGCGCAAAAAACCGCGAGACGAAGTCGCAATCGTCCCCCGGAGCCGTGGCGATTACGGCAAAGTGGTCGGTTTGCGATATCCGGGGATAATCCGGGCTCAATGCCGCCACCTCGGCCTGCGTTTCATAGACCAGCAAGTGATCCCGTGCCTTCAAGGCGGCAAGCGGCGGCCGGCCCATCCCGTCCCGGATCGGCGTTTCCAGCTCGATCGGCACTGGTGGGCGGGCAGGGAAGTCCAGCCAGTAGCACCCATCTTCACCGGCGCCAGTTCCACCAGTCACCGTCAGGCGGCCGCTGCGGGTATCGAAGTCGATCTGCGGACCGGAATATCCCAAGCACCGCCGCAAGACGAAGGCGGCGGCCAGCGTGGCGTGGCCACAAAGATCCACCTCGACAGCCTAGGTGTCGCCTTCCCGCACGAAGTAGGCCGTCTCCGCCAGATTGTTTTCTTCCGCAATGGACTGCAACAGCTCATCGGGCAGCCATTCGGTCAGCGGGACAATGGCCGCCGGATTTCCGGCAAATAGCTTTGAGGTGAAGGCGTCCACCTGGTAGATGGGCAGGGTCATTCCATTAGTGTAAGAGGCGGGTGGCCGGGCGCGAGTTCCACCGCGACGCTCATTTCCTGACGGCGGCGCAGGTCCCGCGTATCCAGCATTAGACCTTGCTGGGACAGCTTCTCCACCAGCGCCTGGCGAGGCACTTCCGTCCCCCGCTCCGTCTGACCGTGGACGCCATTGCGCGTCGAAAGCAGGGAGATCAGCCCGCCATGGCGCGGCAGCCGGTGCCACAGATGGTCCGGGGTGCCGTTCGAGCTGCCGTGGTGGCCCACTTTGTAGAGCTGGACACCGCCCAGCTTCTCCGCCACGCCCTTCCGGGCGAGCATTGCCGTCCAGGATTCTTCTTCGGCGTCGCCCGGAAACAGCAGCCGGTGCCCGGCGGCCTCCACCAGCAGCACGACGCTGGTGTTGTTGATGTCCGCGTCAAAGGCCCTGGTCAAGGCCAGGATCTGTTCCGCGTGCAGGTCGTGGATGCGGTTGCGCAGCCAGCGGGTGGGCAGGGTCGCGACGCCACGCCATTGCGGGTGATCGGGAAACAGCGGCTGCTCAAAGGTCAGCACCGGCCCCCGTGGACCCCGGGGTTGACCGGCGAACAGACTGGGCGCAGTCCGCCGCAGTCCGCTGGTCCGCCTATGGCGTGGCGCCACCGGGCCCAGCACGGATACCTTCACGCCCGGCAGAACCGACTCCAGTCCGGATCGCTGACCGGCGCGCACATACCGCTGCACTTGGCCCAGGCGGGCGAGTTGCCGGATCGCGGCCCGGTTGGGCAGGTTGCGCTGCGCCAGCGTCATGATCTCCTGCCGCATCAAAGGATGCATTTCGGACTGCTGGTCCACCAGCCGCAGCAAGGCCTGGGCCGTCGCGCGACCAGGGCCGGGGCTCAGGGCATCCTCCGGCAGCGCGGGATCCTCCGTCCAGGGCTGAACCACCAGCTCCGGCTGCAACCGCGCGATCACCGCGCCGGGGGCCGTGCGCGCGGGCACGGCTTGCCCCCGGTGCGCACGGCGATGTCTTCGGCGATCGGCATCAGCAATTCAAACTCGCGCTCCCGCGGGTGAGCGGTGGTGCCAAAGTCGATCAAGACGTGGCGCGCCTGGGCTTTGCGGTAGTGGACCGTCAACAGGAAGCAATCCCCAAAGCCGACGTCGTACATGCGGACCTGGACGCCAATGGGCTTCATGGTTTCCTCCAGGGACAAGACAGTTCAAAGTGGCCGCGGCGGTAGCCCGGGTCAAAGTAGCCGTTCTGCCACAGGTGCCGCAACCGGCGGGACTGGCGCGGGCCATTCAGCAGGGAATTGTGGATGTGGTACTTCAGCCGGCCGCCTTCGTCGAACACCAGCGCGCCGCCGCCCAGCAGTTTCACCGGCATCGTGTCGGGCATATCCGCGGGCTTCTCCACCGCCGCGCTCAGTTGCGCCAATTCACCGGCTTCGGCTTCCAGCACCTGGACATACTCCGAGACGGTCTCGCGCAGGACAAAGCCATCCGGGCCAACCCGGGCACAGGGCCTCACCGACTGCACCCGGGTGAAGGCCTCCTCGCACAGCCGGAGCGGGCCGCGGTTGTCCCAGATGAAGTTGAACACCTCATTGGGGTCCCGCTGCAGCGACTCCAGGTGCGTGCGGCGGTAGTCCAGTTCGCCACCGGCGGGCTGCCAGATCCCCGGCTCTTCGGCGGTCCCGACCGAAGTCGGCTGAATCCCGAATCGGGCGAAACTGCCGCGCAGGGCGTGCCGGAACCGGTAGTGGGTATCACGCGGGCAGCTCTCAAAGTCGCCGGTCAGCAGCGCACTCAGGTAGTCGCCAAACTCGATGTCGGTGGGCGGGGCGTAGTCCAGCGCCCGGATCGCCATGGTCAACAGATGCCCGGCCACGCAGGCCCCTTCCCCGGCCACCTGGGTCCGGGTCCGGGCGCGGGCGGAATCCACCCGCCGCTGCCAGACGGACAGAAAGGCCTGCATCATCGCCGCCACCAGAATCTCGCCCCGCCGATGCGGTGCCTGGAACTGTGGCTGGTGGAGCAGTCGCCGCGACGGCTTGAGCGCGACGGACCGGCGGAGGGCTTTCGACCTCAAGCCAGAGAGCTCCCGCCCAAACTGCCGGGCCAGGCCCAGCGCCGCGTTCTCCCGCAGGTTCCAGCCGGTGGCCGGGGCGCGCCGGGGCAGGGCCGCCGCCATGGCTTCCGGCAACGAGAAGACGCTCAGCAGCGCCACTAGATCGGCAAAGCCTTCATGAAAGGCCGCCTGGTCCGGGCTGGAGGGGTCCGTATAGCGTTCCCGCAGGCCATCGAGCAGTGCATGCGCGGTCTCATGAGCCACGATGTCGTGCGACAGGCAGGTATGCACCACGGCTCGCCCTCGCGCCGCCGGGAAGTAGCCGAACAGCAGTGCCTCGTGGTCTCGCGAATAGAGAGCATTGGCCAGGGCGAAGGCATGCGGTGCCACCTTGATCTGGTGGCCGCCGAAGCTCCAACTCACCCGCCGCCCCAGCGCAGCCTCAAACCGCTGCAGCGTCCGCATCACGATCGCGTAGACGTTCTGGGCGTGGAAGTGCGGGTTGCTGAGCAGTTCGGCACTGGTCGCTGTCCGGAACGGGTCTCCGGTGGCGGAATTCGCCGTGATGCTCTCCCCATTCAGGGGGCCCATCGGCCGGTAGAGCGAATGGGTGCTGGAATCGTAGTCCACCACATGCACGCGCGATCCCCGAGGCCCGGCGGCCAGTTCCTCGTGCGGAATCCGTGCGCGCGCGGTGATAATGCGGCCGTGCACACGAACCCCAGGGTCCTGCGCGATGATGGTCAGCTCTCGTTCCCGCACCATTTCATGCTGGGTGAGGACGAAAGCCCGGCCTTTCCTATTTTTCGCCGCAACTGAGGCAACGATTCGGGATAAAAGATCGCTACTGGTGTGACCACAATCTCAGCCAAGATGCGGGGCAGACCCCCCAGGCCCACCTTGGTCGTGGGCGAGCGGTTGGCCTGCCCCACGACGCTGCTGAAAATCGCCGAAGGGTCCCGGTGCAACAGTGGAAACGGAAAGCGCCCGATCGGCGGGGCCGCTATTGCAACCGCAGCCGGGTTTTCTGGTTGGTCACCAGCTCATCAAAGATGGCCAGCACCTTGCGGCGATATTGATAGACGCGCTCGATAGAATCCTTGAAGGAATCCTCGTAGGGCTTTCTTTGCAACATCTTATCGACCAGATCTTTCGGTAACTCAATGTCCCGGCGCAAGTCTTCGGCCGCGTGGCCGCGCAAAAAGAGCCCATAGAACATGGCGGCCTCGCGCTGGGGCGCCAGCGGATCGCCGTCATCGATGGGTCGCGGAGTGTGATGCGTACCGAGATTCACAAAACAACCTGGAAAGGTAATTCTAAACGCCGATTTCCATCTTGGCAACACCATCGCCCGTAGGCCACGGCGTCAGCTTGTCTGATCGGCAGAAATGCCCTAAATCGGAGATGCTCGAACAGCCGTATGCGACTCATTCATCGTTTTCTCGGTCGCCCACGAGACTCCCCAACCGCCCGTGCTACGCTTCCCACGATGTCCCACGCCCATCTCCCGCTCACCGACGCCCTGGTGGACTACATCCGGACCGTTTCACCGGAAGAGCCCGACTACCTCCGCCGGCTCCGGGAAGAGACCGCCCTCCACCCGCGCGCCCGGATGCAGATCACCCCGGAGCAGGGCCACTTCCTGGGTCTGGTGGTGCGGATGCTGGGCGCCACGCGGGCCATTGAAGTGGGCGTGTTCACCGGCTACAGCTCCATCGCCGTCGCCCGGGCGTTGCCCGCCAAAGGCCTGCTGATCGCCTGCGATGTTTCGGAAGAGTTCACCCGGATCGCCCGCCGCTACTGGCAGGAAGCGGAGTTGTCCGCCAAGATCGATCTGCGCCTGGCCCCCGCCATGGAAACCCTCCGCGGCTTGCTCGACGCCCACCAAGCCGGCCACTTCGACTTCGCCTTCATCGACGCCGACAAGACCAACTACCTGGGCTACTACGAATCCTGCCTGGAACTCCTCCGCCCCGGCGGCCTGATCGCCATCGACAACACCCTCTGGTCCGGCCGGATTCTGGAGGAACACTCGGATGACCCGGACACCGTCGCCCTCCGCGAAGTCAATCGCTTCGTCGCCCAAGACGAGCGAGTCTGGAGCTGCCTGC
>JAPKYX010000177.1 GCA_026394075.1 Acidobacteriota bacterium | reverse complement strand
GTTGATCACCTGGTTGGCCTGGATGTCGGCGAAGTACAGCCCCGCGCCGCCACGGATTACCGTCTTGCGGCTGCCGGTCACGTCCCAGGCAAAGCCCACCCGGGGCGAGATGTTGTTGTTGTCGCCACCGCGTGTCGGAATGACGCCGCTTTTCAGCGCGGGCGTTGACCAGATGCCCAGGTCGTTGTCGTAGCGGAGGCCCAGGTTGAAGGTCAGCCGCCGCGTCGCCTTCCAGTCGTCCTGCATCCAGAATCCGACGATATTGCGCGGGATGGAGAACAGGAAGTTGCCGAAACCCTGCGTGTAGGTGGATACCAGCGGCGATACCGCGTTCAGGTTCCAGGTGGCCGGATCATTCCACACCGGGAACGTCGTCACCAGGTTGGGCGTGGCGGAAATCGGGTTGGCGAGGCCGCGGATGTTCTGTTGGAAGTAGCCGCTGTGGTTGTTCGAGAGATACTCGGCGCCCACCTTGATCGAGTGCGTGCCTTTCAACCAGTACAGGTCGTCGCGCACCTGGTTGGTCATCTGATCAAAAATCTGCGGGAAGTTGTACGCACCGCCAATGGTGATGCCACCGGGGAAGCGCATCTCCAGCGAATTCACCACCGGGTCATTGGTCCAGCCGAAGTAGTTGATGCCGTACTTTACTTCGTTCACCACGGCCGGGGAGGCGATCCACTGCCAGTTGATGAAACCGGAATGGCTCTTGCGGGTGCGGATGATTCCCTGGCTGGGATGCGTGGCGCCACCGACACCATCAAACGGGTTGTCGAACAGGAAGGTGTTGTAGCGGAACGAGAGCTTCTGGCTGGGCCGGACCTGCCAGTCTACGCGGCTCAGCAGCGAGGTGCTGCGCGGGTTGGTGGGCAGCGAAAAGCTCTGCCCGGCAAATCCCGCCGGTGACGTGAAGATGGTGGACGGCTGGCGCTCGCCTTCAAACGAGACAAAGAAAAACAACTTGTCGGCGATCAGCTTGCCACCCAGTGTGCCACCGTACTGCTGGTTCGAAAACGGCAGCACGCGCTGAGCAATCGGATCGGCGGCGTTCACCTTGTCGGTGCGGAAAAAGCCGTAGCCCGATCCATGCCATTCATTGGTGCCGGAGCGCGTCTGCGCATTCACCTGGATCTGCGAACTGCGGCCCAGAGTGGCATCAAACCGGTTGGTGATCACCTGAAACTGCGACATCGCCTCGCGCGAAAACTGCGGTTGCCCAAAGCCCGTGCCCGCCGCGTTCTGCGTCATCTGCTGGCCGTCGACGTTGATCTGGAACCGGCCGCCGGAGACGCTGCCGAGCGGCGTATTGCCCACCGCGTTCACCGTCACGCCCGGCACCAGCAACGACAGTTCCATCCAGTTGCGGCCGTTCAGGGGGACGTTCTTCATGCGGCTGGGGTCGACGTTGCCGCCCACCTGCGAGGATGTGGTCTCCACCACGCCGGCATCGGCCAGCACGTCTACGGTCGTCGACGATTGCGCCGGCTTCAACTGAAAGTCCAGCGTGGCGCTTTGCCCCACCAGCAGCGCAAACGTGCGCTCGGCGGGGGTAAAGCCGGGAGACTCGACGCGGATCTTGTAATCCGCCGCCGCAATGGACGGGAAGATGTAGAGACCCGCCGGATTGCTCAATGTGGACGATGGCGCACCACCACCGGCCGGGGTTAGCCGAACGATGGCCTGCGGCACAATGGCGCCGCTTGAATCGGTGATGGTTCCTTGAATCGCCGTCTGCTGCGCCCAGGCCGCGGTGGCGAGCGCAAAAATGAATACACGTCTCCCGAATGAGAGCATGCGGTCTCCTTTTTAGCTACGAAACTTGCGAACTTTACTTCTTAGTCGCCGCTACGTCGAGGAGCGTCTTGTAGATCAGGTCTACGCCGGTCTCAAGCGAGGAGATGGGCACACGTTCGTCATTGCCATGCATCCTTTTCAGATCTTCATGGTCAATGGGATAGGGATAGATGCCGTAAACCGGAATGCCGCGGGAACGCCACGCGGAACTGTCAGTGCCGGCCTGGAATAGGTACGGGGTCACTTTGGCTGTCGGATAAACCGCCAGCGCATGCTTCACCAAGCTCTTGTACAGCTCGTTATCCAAAGGCGATGGCTTCAGGGAGGAACGCATCTTCGCGTACTCCTCCGCCTGCTTCTTCTGCTCGGGCGTCATTGGGCCACGGGTCATCGCCATGGAGGCGGGCGTGATGTCGACGCGCGGGTCCTGCACCACTTCCTTGATCTCGTCGATCAATTCTTCGGTGGTGGTGCCGGGGATGGTGCGGAAGTTCAGGGTGACCTCGGCGTTGCCCGGAATTACGTTGCCGCGGAACCCGGCGCTCATCAGCACGGGCGCGATGGTGTTGCGCATGATGGCGTGCAGCAGGGTGTCCTCGCTGATGATTTTGTCCGCCTCAGCCACCTTCACCGGGTCATCGGAGAGCAGGTTCTTGAAGTGCGTCTTCATCGGCTCCGGCGAAACGTCGCTGAGGGTCGAAAAGAACATCCGTGTCTCGGGCGTCAGCTTCACCTTGGTGTCGTAGCTGGAGAGCTTGGC
>JAPKYX010000196.1 GCA_026394075.1 Acidobacteriota bacterium | reverse complement strand
CCTGGGCAGCGTCCCGCGCGACACGGGCGTGAACGTGCCCACGCTGCAGGTGGCTCCGCGGTTGGGCATTGCTTACCGCATGAACGAGAAGACCGTGGTGCGCGCCGGATACGGCATCAGCATCGACCCGGATTCGTTCCGACGCATGCGTGATTCCTACCCGGCCACCATCTCCAGCCAGTTCTCCGGCGCCTCCAATTTCCAGGCGGCCGGAAACCTGCGGACGGGCATTCCTGAAGTACGGGGACCGGACCTCAGCCAGGGCATCATTGACCTGCCGCTGGCCGTCGGCACGACGACTTTCCCCAAGGACTTCCGCCGTGGCTACATCCAGTCGTTCAACTTCACGGTGCAGCGCGATATCGGCATGGGCTTCAACCTGCAGGCCGGCTACGTCGGCACCCGCGCGATCCGGCAGACGGCGATCGTGAACATCAACACCTCGGGCCCCGGTGGCGGCAACGCCGGCCGCGCCTTGGCGGTGCTCTATCCGGGCCGTATCGGCAACATCAACCTCTACACGCCGTTCAACACGTCCAACTACAATTCGCTGCAGACGCAGTTGCGGCGTCAGTTGGGTAAGACGGGGCAGTTCGGGATGAGCTACACCTATTCCAAGGCCATCGGCTTTGCCGACAACAACGATTCCGGCTTAAGCTGGAACCGGCCGGAAGACTGGGCCCGCAATCGCGCCCCGGCGAGCTTCGACCGTCCGCACAACGTGCAGACCTACTTTGTCTACGACCTGCCGTTTGGCAAGGGCAAGCAGTGGGCCACCTCCGGCCCGGCCAGTTGGCTGCTGGGCGGCTGGCAGACCAACGGCATCCTGAGCCTGATGAGCGGCACGCCGTTCACCGTGGGCTCCGCGGGCACTTCGGTGAACGCTCAAGGCAACGCGCAGACGGCCGATCAGGTGAAGGGCTCGGCGGCCATTCTCGGCAACATCGGCCGTGGCTTCAGCTGGTTTGATCCGGATGCTTTTGCTCCGGTCACCACCGTCCGCTACGGCAACGTCGGCCGCAACTCGATGCGTGGGCCGGGCGTGTTCAACCTGGATTTCAGCGTCTTCCGCAACTTCCAGGTGACCGAACGGGTCCGCATGGAGTTCCGGGCGGAATCCTTCAGCCTCACCAATACGCCGCAGTTTGGCAATCCTGGTGCGACGGCATCGGCCCCCACCCGGGAAGCCAACGGTTCCATTCGCGTGCTGAACGGTGTGCCGCAGTTGAATGGCTATACGGAAGTGACCTCCGCCACTGGCTCACGCCAGGTGCGGTTTGCTCTGAAGCTGTTCTTTTAAGCCCCGCGAGTAAGCTCCCCAGAACTCATCGAAAAGTTCTGGGGAGCGCCCCTGAAAAGCGACCACAAGACGAACCTTCAGCCGTTTCCGGCTTCCAGCTCACCCCTCCTCCGAAGCCGCAATCCCACCTTTGGGGAACTTAATAAACACTCAGGGCCATCAACCCCACTGCCGACGTCGCCCGCAGTGGTCAGCTTTCCGGCATTTCCCATTCGTCAATCTGCTGTTTGGTAGGACTTACCGGCGCGCGCGGCGGAACAGAAATCAGCAAGGCTTTTCGTAGGAGACCAATCCAGCCCGGCACGAGGGCCGGCGGTGCTACCATGGCGCGCATGGAAGAACCGAAGCTACAGGCGTTCGACACCCAAGCCCTGCCGTGGGAGGCGCGTTGGAACGAGACGCTGGGCAAGACACTTTACCGCAAGAACCTGATCACCGATCCTGACACCGGCATGGAAGTGCGGATCGTCAAGTACCCCGCGGGCGTGATCAATAAGCTGCACACGCATCCTTGTGCGCATGGAATGTATGTCATTGAAGGCACCCTGGTGACCCACGAGGGCCAGTATGGCCCGGGCAGCTTTGTCTGGTTCCCGGAAGGCCCAGCGATGGAGCACGGAGCGACGGCGGACGCCGATGTAGTGGTGCTGTTCATCACCAACAAGCCGTTTGAGATCCACTATCGGTAATGGTGACCGGAGCCAGGTGCGGCCTCAGGCTGAAAGTGAATTTCCGGTGACTGCACGAATGAGTAGCTATTGGCAGAATGGGTACACCACTGGTAAGCCATGACCAACTCCCGATCCTTTCAGCGCATCATTGATTCGGTCACGGCGGTCATCGACCGGTGCGTGGCACTGGAGAAGTCGTTTGACCTTCAGCTGAACGAAATTCTGCCGGAACAGCAGGCCAGCGCGCGCAACTTGATCCACTATCTGGCGCTGCGCCAGCACGATGTACGGTCACTGCAGATCGTGCTTTCCTCCTACGGCCTTTCCTCACTGGGGCGGACGGAGGCGCATGTATTGGCCAGCCTGTTGACGGTCCGGACGGCGCTGCGCTTGATGGCCGGAGAGAAGTCTCCGGACCGAACGGCGGCCGCGGTCGATTTCAGCAGTGGCCCCGCGTTGCTGCAGGGGCATACGCAGCGCCTCTTGGGCAGTTCTCACGCCAGCCACCCGGTGCGCGTGATGGTGACCATGCCTCCCAACGCCGCCACCGATTATGAACTGGTGCGGGACTTGGTCGGGGCCGGCATGGACATCATGCGGGTGAACTGCGCGCACGATGACGAGGCGGCCTGGAGCGGGATGATCGCCAACCTGGACCGCGCCAACCGGGAGTTCTCCCGCCGCTGCCGCATCCTGATGGACCTGGGCGGGCCCAAGCTGCGGACCGGGGCGCTGGAGGGCGGCTTGCGCCTCCTCAAGCTTCGCCCCAAGCGCAACGTCCGCGATCAGGTGCAGGAACCGGCCCGGGTATGGCTCACTGACGACCCGACGGTGGTGGAGGCCACGGCCGGCGCGCCCGTCATCCCGTTGACCGGCATCGCCATCGGCAAGCTACGCGCTCGAGACAAAATTCGGTTCACTGACACCCGTGGCCGCCAGCGGACGCTGACCATCACGGCACGCGAGGCGGGCGGCTGCTGGGCGGAAAGCTCGCAGGCGGCCATGCTGGAAACCGGTATGGTGGCGGCAGCCTACCGGGGTGCACAGCGGCTGGCGCTGGGCGAGATCGGCCTGCTTCCGGCGGTGGAGCAGCCGCTAGTGCTCAATCGCGGCGATCTGCTGGAAGTAACCGGGCCGGCAACCCCTGGCCGGTCGGCGGAATTGGACGCCCAGGGCCAGGTGAAGCGTCCCGCGACGATCCCGACGACACTGCCCGAGGTATTCAAGTTCATCAAGGCCGGCGAGCGGATCTTTTTTGACGACGGCAAGATTGGCGGAGTGGTCAAGCGGGTCAGCAAACGCAAGATTACGGTCGAGATCACCTACGCGGCCCACGCCGGGGGCAAGCTGCGCTCCGACAAAGGCATCAATCTACCCGACACTGATCTCGATCTGCCCGCACTGACCCCCAAGGACTTTCAAGATCTCCAGTTCGCCGCCCGGCATGCCGACATGGTGGGACTGTCCTTTGTCCGGCACCCGAAAGACATTGAACTGCTCCAGCGCGAGCTACAGCGCCTGGACGCAAGCGACGTCGGCATCGTGCTGAAGATCGAGAACCGGGTGGCGTTCGAGAACCTGCCCCACCTGCTGCTGCAAGGCTTGCAGACCATGCCGCTCGGGGTGATGGTGGCGCGCGGTGACTTGGCGGTGGAGGTCGGCTTTGAGCGGTTGGCCGAGTTGCAGGAAGAGATCCTATGGCTGTGTGAAGCCGCCCACGTGCCCGTGATCTGGGCCACGCAGGTGCTGGAGAACATGGCCAAGACCGGCATGCCCTCGCGCGCCGAAGTGACCGACGCGGCCATGAGCGGCCGGGCCGAATGCGTGATGCTGAACAAGGGCCCCTACATCGTCGACGCCGTCAAGTTCCTGGAAGACGTGCTGGAACGCATGAAGCGCCACCAGCGCAAGAAAGCCTCCATGCTGCGGCGGCTCTCAATCTCCGACGCCAAGCCGCGCCAAAAGGCCGAGTCCCCCGCACCGGCTAAGACCTAGCCCAAATAGATTCACGACCGGCGCGCTTCAGTGGATACCAAGGGGTTCCGATCACCCTGGCGGCGCAACCGATGTGCCGTCTTGAGGCCAGGCAAAGGGAGAAACGGAGCGAGGCCGCAAAACTACACACAGCTGCGATAAACCGTTGAAGAGAATGGTGGGCCTAAGAGAACTCGAATCTCTGACCTCCTGCGTGTCAAGCAGGCGCTCTAACCAACTGAGCTATAGGCCCTTGGGGTGGGAACCAACATGACGGTCCGGTTTCGCGTGCCGCCAAACTTCTAGGATAGCGCGACCGGGCCACAAATTCCAGCGGCGGCTGGGGAGCGCTGATTTGCCGGGGAGGATGCCCTTGGGGTTAGGCCCAGGGATTGTAGGAACCGACCGTCCAGAGGTGCCCTTCCCGGTCGCGGCAGGTGAAGGCTCGGCCACCGTAGGATTCGTCCTGGATGTCGCGGATGATGGTGCCGCCGCCCGAGAGGACGCGGGCATACACGGCGTCCGGATCGTCCACGATCAGGCAGCAGGCTTGCGTTTCGGCACCGCCGCACTGGTCGGGCTGTTTCACCAGGGTTCCGTAGTGGTCGTCCCGCACGGAGCCGACCATCACCATGCCAGTTCCCAGCACCAACTGAGAATGAATCACCGTGCCATCTTCGCCGGGCACGATCAGCTGGCGGGTGAAGCTGAACACCTCGCACAACCAATCAATCGCGGCTGGGGCGTCGCGATAGCGCATGCAGGGGATGACGCGGGAGCCGGTGGTGGGAGTGGCGGCAGTGGGCATGGCCGCATTGTGCCATGAGCTCCACCTAGACAAGGTCGGCCAACCGGCCTGACGGGCGGCATGCCGCGGTTCCGCCGGGATGGTGGTTTGCGGTATCTCTAGAACCATGACGATTGATCTTTCCGGCCAGCACGCCATTGTCACTGGCGGAGCACGCGGCATTGGCGCGGCGGCGGTGCGATTGCTGCGTGCGGCGGGCGCAACGGTGCATGTGTTCGACCTGCCAGACGTGGATGTGACCCGGCGCGAATCGGTCCAGGCCGCGCTGGCTGCGGTGCCGGTACCGGATATCGTGATCGCGAACGCTGGGGTGGGCATTCCGGAGCCGCCTGATGTCACCGCCGCCACGCCCGAGAACTGGGAGAAGACCATCGCCGTCAACCTGACCGGCGTCTTCCATACCGTGCA
The DNA here is from genome assembly GCA_026394075.1 of Acidobacteriota bacterium. GTDB lineage: Bacteria > Acidobacteriota > Terriglobia > Bryobacterales > Bryobacteraceae > JAPKYZ01. The sequence continues at coordinate 16,761 of JAPKYX010000196.1, read as the reverse complement.
ACTGGCGGCCGAGGTGATGAAGCCGCGCCGCAAGGGATCGATCGTGATCACCGCCTCCACCAACAGCTGGGATGGCGAGGCGACACTGACGGCTTATAACGCCAGCAAGGCCGGCGTGCTGGGCATCATGCGGACGGCGGCCAATGAACTGGGCCGCTACGGGATCCGCGTGAATGCCGTGTGCCCGGGCCTGATCCGGACGCCACTGACGGACTGGTACTTTGACCATGGCGACGTATTGAAACCCTACTTCCAGCACATCGCGCTGGGCCGTGGCGGCGAGCCGGAGGAGGTGGCACAGGCCTCGCCAGCGACGCCGCCAGTTACATCACCGGCACGACGCTGACCGTGGACGGCGGGCAGTTGACGTCCAAGTACTCCACCTGGACGGACGAAAATGCGGTATTCGTCAAGGATCATTGGGAGCCGAAGGCGTAGCGGAATCTTTTGAACGAACAGTTCAGCTGAAATGTTCGTTCACTAGATAAGACGGAGAGAACTCATGAAAGCAATTATTTGGGTGGGTGCGGCGCTGCTATCGGTGTCCGCGATGGCGCAATCGAAGTTGACACTAAACTGGCTGGTGCGCGAGGACATTTTTGCCGGGATGTTGGCCAATGATCAAGCCCGGTTTGAGAAGGGCGTCGAGACTTTGAGCAAGGTTGGGCGCTTTTACCCCGAAGTCGAAGTGATGGCCTGGCAAGGAACGGTGGAGGCCACTCGAGCGGTGTGGGCGCATGAAGCGGGAAAGCCCGAGGATTTCCGGCGGCACTACGCCCTAAGCGCCACCTACTTCGACCAATTGCGTGGGCTAGCGGCCAAGGATGAGCGAGCCAAGTTCTTGTTGGCGATTTTTGAGGGCGCCACTTTGGTGACCATTGCGGACCGGCTGCCGGAGCCAGTACGAACGGCAGCTTGGGATCGCAGCTACAAGTCATACCAGGCACTATGGGCGACGGAACAAGCCAATATCGACCGGCTACCGATGCACATGAAGGGCGAAGTGCTGGGTGGACGCGCGGCAGCGGCCTTCCGGACGGGACGCGATGAGGAGTTGAAGCAAACGCTGGCGCTGATACAGGAAAAGATGCCGGGCACGCTCTACGCGACGGTGGCGAAGAAGTGGACCGACGATCCGGCCGCGCGCGCCAAGACGCGGATCGCCTGCATCTCGTGCCACGAACCGAACACGCTGAAGAATCTGCTGGAGCGGAAGCCGAAGGCCGAGTAGAGCTTTCCGGCAGCCGTGGTCGCCGGCAAAACAGCTTGCGGGCGTGCGCGGCTCGGTAAGGGTGTGCGCGCTACCGAGCCGCGAACGCGAGGGATCGGGCTTCCTTCGACGCCGTTACTGCTTCACCCGCACAAACTCAATCTCGGGAACCGCGGGTTCCAGTTTGAGGCGCACGGTGGACACGGCGCCGTCGGCATCGGTCAAGAAGCTGACCCGCTCACGGCCTTGGGCGAAGGTGTCGTAGTGCCAGTGCTTCAGGTCCAGCTTCGCGCCGGAGCGGTCCAGCGACAGTCCGGCGGCGCTGGTGGTGACGATCACCGTGCCGTAGCCTGGATGGCTGAAGCGGCCAGTGTAGTGGTCCAGCGGGTGGCTGGGGCTGGTGCCCTTCACCTGCTTCAAGGGCGCGGGTGGAGGCGGCACGTTCTGCTTGTAGACCGCGCTCCAGTCCGTTGCTTTGAGGCCCAGTAGCCGGTCCGCCAACGTCAGGCAAAGGATGTGGGGCACGGCGCGTTCGACGCGATTCAACAAGACCGTGATGCCGATCTTCTCCTGGGGTAGCCACCACATCATGGCGTGATAGCCGCTGATGGTGCCGGTGTGATAGATCATGCGGCGGCCCTGGTATTGGCCGATGAACAGGCCCATGCCGTAGTGCTGCGGCGCGACAAAAGGCGAGTAGGATCCCGTGGCGGGCATGGGGGTGTGCGGGGTACGCATGGCTTCAAAGAAGGCGGCGGGGAGTGCGGGCTGGCCGTTCTGTAGACCGGCGTCCAGGTGCGCCTGCAGGTACTTGGTGAGCTCCTCAATGGAGCCGGCACTGGAACCCGCCGGCGCGATGACGTCGAGTCCCGGGGTGACGGGCAGCTTCTCGAAACTCTTGTCCTTCAAGTTATAGGGCTGAGCCAGTTCGGACTTCAGAGCGGCCTCGACATAGGTGGCGGCGACGTTGTTCAATCCCAGCGGCTCCAGTACACGGCCCCGGACGGCCTGTTCCCAACTGGAGCCAGCGGCGCGCGCGCCAAGCATTCCGGCGGTCATGAACATCAGGTTGTTGTACTGGTACGTGGTACGGAAGTCGGCGGAGGCGGGGAGATAGCGCAGCCGCCCGAGTAGGTCCTCGCGCGCGGGCGGCTGCGGCACCACCCAGATCAGATCGTGCCGGGGCATGCCGGTGCGGTGGCTGACCAGATCACGCGGCGTGGCCCGCTCCGAAGCCACCGGGTCCGATAGCTTAAAGCCGGGCAGTTGATCGCGAACCGGTGCGTCCCAATCGAGCTTGCCTTCGGTCGCCAGCGAATGGAGCAGCAGCACGGTAAGGCTCTTGGTGATGGACCCGTAGGCGAAGACGCTTTTGGTGGTGACGGGTAGCTTTTTCTCGACATCACGCCAGCCATAGCCTTGCTGGTGGATCACCGCGCCATCTTTGACAATGCCCAGCGCCACGCCCGGCACTTGCCAATCGCGTAACAGGTCGGCCACCAGCCGGTCAGTGTCGGGAGGCGCTTGGGCAAAGGCAAGAGAGCTGAAAGCAAGGGCGAGCAGGAGGCGCATGGGCGGTAGTGTAGCATCGCGATTGATATCCTGAGTCTGGAGCAACGCTGCCGCGAAATGGAAAATCTCCTCCACCGTATCTCGGTTGACCCGCTGGTGTGTGGCGGAAAGGCCTGCGTTCGGGGCACGCGCATCTGGGTCTCACTGCTGCTGGACTTTCTGGCTTCCGGCTCATCAATGGGAGAAGTATTGGTCGAGTACCCGCAGTTGCAACGGGAGGATCTATTGGCAGCCATCGCCTACGGCTCGGAGATGAGCCGTGAGCGATTTGTTGATTTGCCGGGCAGCAATGCGGCATGAAGTGGAAGCTGGACGAGAATTTCGGTTCCCGGGCAGCTCACATTCTGATCAGCCTGGTGAGCGCGGCCGAACCATCTACAGCCGCTGTGGGCCGGGGTCGGCGACGAAGCGGTAGCCGATGCCGCGGACGGTGAGCAGATGGCGGGGGCGGGCGGGTTCGTCTTCCAGATAGCGGCGTAGGCGCACGATGAAGTTGTCGATGGCGCGGGTGTCAGTGTCTTCATGGACGCCCCACACTTCATCAAGCAGGGTCTTGCGGGAGACGGTTTGGCCGTCGTGGTCGGCTAGATAACGCAGCAGGTCGGCTTCCATGCGGGTGAGGGGCGTGGTCTTGCCGCTGTCGCGCAGTTCCAGATTTTCGAAATCGATGGCGCGGCCATTCACCTCAAGGACATTGCGCGAGACCGGGACCAGCCACTCCCGGCGTCGCAACAGGCCGCCCACGCGGGCCAGCAGGATCGCGAGTTCGAACGGTTTGGTCAGATAGTCATCCGCACCCGACTCGAAGCCCTTCAGCACGTCCTGGGCCTGTCCGCGAGCGGTCAGCATCAGGGTGGGGATGAAGTTCCCCATGGCCCGCAAGCGGCGGGCCACTTCAAAGCCATTGATGCCGGGCAGCATGACGTCCAGCACCAGCAGGTCGAACCGGTCGGCAGCCAGCCGGTCGAGCCCCGCTTCGCCGGTTTCGGCAATGTCCACTTGGTAGCCTTCGGCCTCCAGGTTGAACTTCAGGCCCTCTGCCAGGTGCTGCTCATCTTCCACGACCAGGATGCGGCTCATGAGGCACTCCGGGCGAGTTGTGCTTCGGCGGCCATCGGTGGGGCGATGGGCAGTTCCATGGTGAAGGTGCTGCCAGCACCCGCGCCCGCGCTTTCGGCATAGGCGCGGCCACCGTGACGCCGGGCGATCGAATAGACCAGAAAGAGCCCCAGTCCGGTGCCCTTCACCCGTTGCGTGATCGACCCCGGGATGCGGTAAAAGCGCTTGAAGATCTGCTTCAGCTCCGTGGCCGGGATGCCGACGCCTTCGTCGCGGACGCGGATGATCACCTTGTCGGCCTGAGATTGGGCCAGTTGGACGCGCACGCGGACGCCGCCGCTGGAGTACTTCACCGCGTTGTCCAGCAGGTTAGAAACAGCGGCCTTCAGCTCTTCCGGATCGCCCTGGACGGCCGGAACCTCCACTTCGGTGAACTCGATCGACTCATCCTCCAGGTGATGGCGAACGCGGGCCAGGCCGATGCATTCGCGGACCAGGTCCGTAAGGTTGATGCGCGTCTTCTGCGTGACGCGCTTGGCGGAGCCGGTGCGGCTGGCTTGCAAGACCTGCTCGACGGTGCCCAGCAGGCGGTCGGAGTCGGCCAGCATGATCTTGTAAAACTCGCGCCGCTTGGCCGGGTCCGGCTCGCGTGCTTCCAGCGTTTGCAGATAGAGACGGATGGAGGCGATGGGAGTCTTCAGCTCATGCGTGACGGAGTTGATGAAGGCGTCGTGCTGCTCGTTCCGCCGGATTTCGCGGATGAGGAAGATCGTATTCAAAGCCAGGCCCGCGATCAGCATGGCAAAGAAGAGAATGCCCAACACCAGCATCACGCCGGTGCGCCAGTTGATGACGATCCAGCCAATGTTCAACGCCACGGCCAGCACCATCGTGACGGTGCCCAGGATGGTGAAGAAGACAATCGACCGGCGGCGGGTGCGTCCCACGGCTTTAGTGTAGTGGGTCCGGCCGGAATTGTGTCTGGCGACCGGCAGCGGGCTGCCAACCGGTGGCCTAAGTTGGTATTCTCGACGCCAGTGGGACTCCGCCGTTCTTCGCTCGCCATACTCGTTCTGCCGTCCTTCGGTTTGATCGCTCAACCGGTCAGCTACACACGCGATGTGCAGCCGTTGCTCGCCGCCAAGTGTGTGGCCTGCCATCAGGCGGCGAACCGGTCCGGCGGATTGTCGCTGAGCAGCTTTGCCGCGCTTTCCAGCGGCGGTGCTCATGGACCGGCAATTGTCACCGGCGCCAATGCGGAAAGCCCGCTGCTGAGCTACGTGACGGGCAATCCGCCCCGTATGCCCAAGGCCGGGGCACCGCTGACGGCCGAACAAGTGGGCCTGCTCCGGCGCTGGATTGAGCAAGGTGCGGCGGATGATTCCGGCGGCAAAGCGGAGGAGCGGTGGTGGTCCTTGCGGGCGTTGCGGAAGCCGGCCATTCCGGCGGCAGCAGCGGGTCCGGGGCGGACGGCGGTGGATGCGTTCATCGCCGACAAGCTGAAGCAGAATAACTTGCAGCCATCGCCCGAGGCGGACCGGCGCACGCTGATCCGGCGGCTCTACTTTGACTTGCACGGCCTGCCGCCAACGCCCGAGCAGGTGGCGGCCTTTATCGAGGACCCCTCGCCCACCGCCTACGAAGCGCTGGTGGACCGGCTGCTGGCATCGCCCCACTATGGCGAACGGTGGGCGCGGCACTGGCTGGACATTGTGCACTATGGCGATTCGCATGGCTATGACAAAGACAAGCCACGGCCCAATGCCTGGCCCTATCGCGACTATGTGATCGGCGCGCTGAATGCCGACAAGCCTTACGCGCGCTTTGTGCGGGAGCAGATTGCGGGCGACGTGCTCTACCCGGAGGATGCGCGCGCGATGGAGGCCACTGGATTTCTGGCAGCAGGCCCGTGGGACTTTGTGGGCCACCAGGAGTTAAAAGAGGGCACGACCGACAAGAACCTGACCCGGGTGCTCGATCGAGATGACATGGTGACGACGACCGTCTCCACCTTTGTCAGCGAGTACTACAACCTGCAAGCGGTCTTTGCGGGGGTTGACCGCGCGGACCGGCCCTATGACGAAGACCCGGCCACCAACCGCCGCCGCCGCGAGCTGTTGCGCCAGAAGCAGGCGGCGCAGCTGAAGCTACAGCCGTATCTCGACAAAGTGGAGTTTGTGTCCAGCCCGGAACTGGTGGAGCTGGACAACCGCATCCAGGACGCGGGCCTGCTGATCGTACACCTGGGTGAGCCCAAGAATGCAGCGCAGGCAGCAGAGAAGAAGCAACTGGAGGAGCGCCGCACGGCGGATCGGGCGCGGCGGCAGACGGTGGTCGATGCGCTAGTGGGCACTGAGACCTACGCCACCATCGCGCAGTTGAAGAAAGACGTGGAGGCCGTTGATCAACTCCTGGCCCAGTTGCCCGCGCCCAAGCTGATCTATTCCGGGGCGAACTTCTTCACTCGCGCGGGCGCGTTCCGCCCCTCGCTTCAGCCGCGCCCCGTGCATCTATTGGAACGCGGCAGCGTGACTTCGCCCGGAGCATTGGCGGTGCCCGGCGCGCTTTCGGCCTTGCCGGGTGTGGCAGCCAAGTTTGCGCTACCGGACTTGAGTGATGAAGGCGCGCGGCGTGCGGCACTGGCCAACTGGATTGCGGACGACGCCAACGTGCTCACCTGGCGCTCCATCGTCAATCGCGTCTGGCACTACCATTTCGGCACGGGGCTGGTGGATACGCCCAGCGACTTCGGCCGCATGGGTTCCCTGCCCTCGCATCCCGAACTGCTCGACTATCTGGCGGTGTGGTTCCGCGATGAGGCGCACGGGTCGTTGAAGCAGTTGCACCGGTTGCTGGTCACCAGCGCCACCTACCGGCAGGCTTCGCGCAACATCGACGCGGCGGCCAAGATCGACAGCGACAACCGGCTGCTGTGGCGCATGAATCGCAGCCGCCTGGATGCCGAAGCGCTGCGCGACACGGTGCTTTCCATGGCGGGCAAGCTCGATTTGACGATGGGTGGCCCGGCGGTGCGCATGTTCGCCTTCAAGGACGACCATTCACCGATTTACGACTACGCCCGCTTTGACCCCGATGCCCCCGGCGCGCACCGGCGCAGCATCTACCGCTTTATCGTCCGCAGCGTGCCGGACCCGTTTATGGAGCGGCTGGACTGTCCCGACCCCTCGATTCAGACGCCCAAGCGCACGACCACACTGACGGCCATCCAAGCGCTGGCCATGCTGAACAACCCATTCATGGTGCGCATGTCGGAGCATCTGGCATCTCGCGTGGAAGCGGCCGGCAGTTCCACCACGGAGCAGGTGAGCGCCGCCGTCAGGCTGGTGCTGAACCGGCCACCAACCGCTAGCGAACTGCCGCTCTACCGGACTTATGCCGAACAGCATGGCCTCAAGAACCTGTGCCGGCTGCTGCTGAACACCAACGAATTTCTGTTTATCGACTAGAAGGACACTTGAATGGATCGCCGGAGCTTTTTGTGGAACTGGGGAGGCGGGCTGGGCGGCATTGCTTTGGCTCAGATGCTGGGGCAGGAGTCGCTGCTGGCGGACGCTCCGCCTAAGCCTTCAACGGCGCTGAACGGCGGCATCCACCACCGGGCCAAGGCCAAGCGTGTGATCCAGCTATTCATGTCGGGCGCGGCCAGCCAGTGCGATACGTTCGACTATAAGCCGCGCCTGATTTCGGAGGCTGGCAAGCCGTTCCAGCCCGGCGAGAAGGTGGAGCTGTTCCAGAGCAACCCGGGCGTCGTCATGCCGAGCCCGTGGGGCTGGAAGCAGTACGGGCAGAGCGGGAAATGGGTGAGCGACTTATTCCCGCATACCGCCCAGTGCGTGGATGAGATGGCGTTCATTCACTCGCTGCGGTCCAAGTCGAACATCCACGGCCCGGCCACCTTCATGCAGAACACGGGCTTCATCCTGCCGGGCTTCCCTAGCGCCGGTTCGTGGCTCTCCTACGCGCTGGGCACGTTGAATGACAATCTGCCGGTGTTTGTGGTGCTGCCTGATCCGCGCGGGTTTCCGCCCAATGGGCCGGGCAACTGGACCGCCGGATTCTTGCCCGCCTCCCATCAGGCGACCACGATCCGGGTGGGCAGTCCGAACCCGATCTATGACCTGGAGCCGCCCACCGCGGCTCAGTTCATCACCAAGGCGAGCGAGCGCGACGGGTTGGCGCTGCTCGAAAAGATCAACCGGGACCACATGACCGGCCGCGAAGGCGACTCACGCCTAGACGCTCGCATCGCTTCTTACGAGATGGCCGCCCGGTTGCAGTTGAGTGCGCCGGAGGTGCTGAACATCGATGGCGAATCGGAGGCCACGCGGAAGCTCTATGGCCTGGACCAGGAGATCACCGCGGACCTGGGCCGTCGCTGTCTGGTGGCCCGGCGGTTGATCGAGCGCGGCGTGCGGTTTGTACAGGTGTGGAGCGGGGCCGACAATGGCTTCCCGCGCCGCAACTGGGATAGCCACGAGAACCTGGCCAAGGATCATGGCGAGTTGGGCACCGCGCTGGACCGTCCGGTGGCGGCGTTGCTGAAAGACTTGAAGGCCCGCGGGCTGCTGGAAGACACCAGCGTCCACTGGTCCACTGAATTTGGCCGGATGCCGTGCAGCCAAGGCAGCAAGGGCCGGGATCACAACCCGTTTGGGTTTACCACCTGGCTGGCCGGTGGCGGTTTTAGGGGTGGCGTCAGCTACGGAGCCACCGACGAATGGTCATACAAGGCGGTAGAAAAGCCCGTCTACTGCTACGATGTCCACGCCACCATGCTGCATCTATTTGGCATTGACCACCGCAAGCTCAGCTATCGCAACAACGGGATCGACCGGCGCCTCACCGATGTACACGGCGATCTGCTGCCTGAGGTACTGGGTTAAGGGAAAAACGGGGTTAAGGGAACAGAGGAGGGGGAGTATTGGGGTGCCCTACGGGGCTTGAACCCGTGACATCCGGAACCACAATCCGGCGCTCTACCAACTGAGCTAAGGGCACCACAACCTTTCTCAAGTTTATCAGCATCGGCGGGCTGATTCAAAGTCTCTTTCGCTGAGTCTCTTTCGCTGAACCGGGCGTGGTGGCCGACAACGGACGCAGAATCCCGCTGATTTTGCCGATACTAGCGATATGGGGCGAAAGACTACCCGGACTTGGCTATGGATGATGGGCCTCTGCCTGGTGCCCGCCGGCCTGGGCAGCTGCGGGCTGAGATTGTCCCCCGATCCGCAGCCGATCCGTATCACGGCCGGACAAGTTCGTCTCCCGCTGGCCAACCTCCGAGCTGATGGAAAGTATGAGGGAGCGGCCATTGAGCTGATGGAGAAAGCCGCGCAACGGTTGGGCCGACGGTTGCAATGGGTGGTGACGGAGGACCTGGACAAGGCGCTCGATGAACATCTGGTGGACATCGTGGCCCTGGCCGCGTTGACACCCCAGCGGCGCTTGCGGGCGGGAGTAACCGAACCCTGGTTTGAAGACTCGCTGGTGATTGTCAGCCGCGCCGACCGGCCGTTTAAGACCATGGCCTCGCTGGCCGGACACCGCGTCGTGATCCGCGCCGCCACGATGAGCGAGAGGATCCTGGTGGCGGAGGCTCCGCGCGCCATTGCGTTGAAGCTGAAAGATGGGGGCGACCTGTTCGCGCCGCTTTGCGCAGGCACCGCCGACGCGATTTTTATGCAGTCTCAGTTTCTCCCGATACGGCTACTGCAACGTGACCAGATGTGTCTGGGGATCAATTTGACGTCAGCGCCGGTGCCCAACACGGCAATCGAGTTAGCCACCATCGCCACACCGGAGCACGTGGCCACCGCCGAAGCGTTGCGCCAAGCGATTGGGGAGCTGATGATCGACGGGACACTTTCTGCCACCTTCGCCCGCTGGTCGTCCTCTCCGCGCTTTGACACACAGTTGCGGCGGGAGTTGCAGCGGAGTCATCAGCGTCAGGCGAAGTTGACGATGTTGCAGCGGAGCCATCAGCGCCAAGCGAGGTTGACGGCGGGGTTGGTGATCTTTGGAGTGATGCTGCTGGCGCTGGTGGCGGTCTCGATTGGCTTGCGCCGGGCCCGACTGGAAGCACAGGATGCGGCACAAGCCAAGTCGCGGTTCCTGACCAACATGAGCCACGAGATCCGCACACCGATGAATGGCGTGGTGGGCATGGTGGAGTTGTTGCTGACTTCGCCGCTGTCCGTTGAGCAGCGGTCGCAGTTGATGGTGGTGCGGCACAGTTCCGAGTCCCTGCTGGCGCTGCTGAATGATCTTCTGGACTTCAGCAAGCTGGAAGCGGGCAAGATGCAGTTTGAGCGGACTCCCTTCGACGCGGCGCAACTGATCGAGGAAACCGCCGCGCTGCTGAACCCGGTGGCCCAAGCCAAAGGCATCGCAATCCAGGTGGACTTCGAGGCCGGCCTGGACCGTTGGTGGTTGGGAGATAGCCTACGCATCCGGCAGGTTCTGGCGAATCTGTCCGGCAACGCGGTCAAGTTTACGGCCCAGGGCAGCGTGACAATCCGCGCCCGCCGGCATGAATCGGGGATCCGGTGGTCGGTGGAAGACACGGGCATTGGTGTGGCCAGCAACCGGTTGGAGCAGTTGTTCCGGTCTTTTGAACAAGCCGAGGCCTCCACGGCGCGCCGGTTTGGCGGGACGGGGCTGGGTTTGGCGATCTCCAAGAGCCTGGTGGAAGGGATGGGCGGACGGATTGGCGCCGAGAGCACCGAAGGCCGTGGCTCAACCTTCTGGTTCGATTTGGCGCTGGAGAAGACCCCAGCGCCAGTAGCTGAAACGTCTGAAGCGGCGCTGCCGATGCTGGACGGCATGCGCGTTCTCCTGGCGGAGGACAACGAGGTCAACCGCCGTGTGGCGGGCATGATGTTGACCCGCCTGGGCGCTGCCGTCACCTATGCCCACGATGGCGAACAGGCCATCCAACAGGCAAAGTGCCAGTGCTTTGACGCCATTCTGATGGACTGCCAGATGCCGGTGCTGGATGGCTATGAAGCCACGGCGGCCATCCGCCGCTTGCCCCACGCGCAGCACCGGACGCCCATCATTGCGCTGACGGCCAACGCCTCGGCTGAGGACCGCCAGCGTTGCCTGGACGCCGACATGGACGACTATTTGAGCAAACCGGTCCACATCAAAGACCTGCATGGCAAGTTGAGCCGCTGGCAGCAGGAAGCCCAACGCCGGGCCTAGGCAGCCAGCCCCGCGGCCAACAGGCAATCAAGTTGGCTGATCCGCGGCTAGCAGATCAAGTGGCGGAACACCCGGTCAAAATAGCCGTCGGTCATGCCGGCGATGTAGTCGCACACGGCGCGATGCAGGGGCACATTGGAGACGTCGTCGACGTAGCCGGGCGGCAGGTGTTCCGGGTGGTCCAGAAAGAACTGGAACAGGACGCCAATGGCTTCCCGGCAGCGCGTCCGCTCCACCACTAACTCCGGCGATTCATAAACCCGGGCGTGGAGAAACTGCTTCAGCGAAGCACCCGTCCGGGCGGCGTCCGGCGAGAAGCAAACGAGGCGCCGATCAAGCTGCCGAACCTCGTCCACCGTCCGCACTTCGGCTGCCCGGACGGCGGCGGCGGTACCGTCAATCAGCCCGCCCACCAACAGGTTCACCAGACGCCGGAGCATCTCCTGGAACTGGAGCCGTTCGGAGGCGGCGGGGAAATGGGTTTCGCAGTCGTCCAGCAACTCCCCTACCACCGGGATCGCCGTGCCCAGCTCACTGAGCGTAAAGAAACCAGCCGTATAGGCATCATCCAGATCGGCTGTATTGTAGGCCGCTTCATCCGCCAGATCGATGAGTTGCGCCTCCAGGGGCGGCCGCTGTCCGGGCAGATATTCATCCAACGCGGGCAGCACGCCCCGCTCCAGTTCCTGGGAGTGTTTGACGATGCCCTCGCGAACTTCAAAGGTCAAATTGAGGCCCGGAAACAGCGCGTAGCGTTGCTCAAACACTTCCACTAGGTGCAGGGCTTGGATGTTGTGGTTGAAGCGCAGGCCGAACCGCTGCATCTGGCGATCCAACTCCTCTTCACCGGCGTGGGCGAAGGGCGGGTGGCCGATGTCGTGCACCAGGGCCAGTGCCTCGGTCAGATCCTCGTCCAGCTGCAAAGCTCCCGCCACCGTGCGCGCGATTTGCGCCACCTCGATGGTGTGGGTCAGGCGGTTGCGGAAATGGTCGGAGTAACCGGCACCAAATACTTGGGTCTTGTTTTCGAGACGCCGGAAGGCGCGGGTGTGAATGATGCGATCGCGGTCCCGTTGAAAATCGGACCGGTAGGGGTGGGGCGCTTCAGGATAGCGCCGCCCGCGGCTTGCTTCCGGGTGGAAGCGAAGCCACGGTACGGCGGCAGGGTTCAGATTATTTGACGTCACCGAGAGCGTTGAGGGCCGCGCGGCTGACGGCCGCACGATCAGAGCGGAGCGGTTCCAGCAGCTTCTTGGCCTCAGCCGGCTTGGTTGGGGTCAGCAAGCGGCCCAGAGCAATCTGCGCTTGTTCCTTGGATACAAACGCGGAGGGCTTGTCGATCAAGCCGCGGTACATCGCCTCGGCCTCGGTCATCTTGTTCTGCGCGGCATACACCTGCGCCAGAGCCAGTTTGGCGCTGGAAGCAACTTCTGCCTGGCCGCCGTCGGCCACTTCCTTCAGGAACTTCTCGGCATCGGGCCATTTGGCCGCGTTGGCCGCCTGGACACCCAGGAAATACTTGGCCACTTGCCCCTCATCGGAGGAGCCAAACTTGGCCGCCACTTCGGCAAATGCCTTACCGGCCGCCCGTTCCTTGTCCGCTTCCGTGGCGTAGGGAAGGGTAACGCCCGGCTGCTGAGACGGGCCCGCCTGGGCGGCTTGGACCAGGTAGGCTTTCGCCAGTAGTTCCTGACGAGACGCCTTTTGCGTCTGCATGTAGTAGTAGCCGCCGATGCCCAACAGCACGACCGCCGCCGCGATGATGCCGTAAAGGCCCATCTGCTTGCGATGACCAGCTAAAAAATCGACGCCATGACCGATCTCTTCCACAAAGTGGTCGGTCTTCAGCTCTTTCCGGGTGAGTTTATCCATGGATGCTTCAACAAAGGCGGGAGGTACCGCTCAACACTTCAGTTTAGCACGGGCCGCCGGAATCCGTGCCAGGGCGCAAGAAACAGTCCGTCCGGCGACGGAACTTCGGCAGGCCCCGCGCCGCCGGCGCACAAAATGAAAAATCGCGGCAGGCTTGGGTGCCCACCGCGATTCATCAAATCAACCTTCGGACCCGCCAGGCAGGCGGCCGATTCTATTGGAAGCTACGGACACCCTCGGCTTCGTCGTCAAACACTTCGAAGACCGTGTAGAGCTTCGTGATCTGCAGCAGATCCTTCACGCGCTTGTTCAAGCCCAGCAGCTTCAGCATGCCGCCGTGATTGGTGACGGTGGTGAAGCCGCTCACCATCTCGCCGATGCCCGAGCTATCGATGTAAGACACATCGCCCAGGTTGAGCAGCAGCTTCTTGTGGCCTTGGCTGGCCAGATCGCGCACCATGTCGCGGAAGGCGCTGGAGCCTTCGCCGAGAGTGATGCGCCCGGAGGCGTCAATCACCGTTACATCGCCAACCTGGCGGGTAGTCATATTCAAGCTCATACGATCAATGTCTCCTCAAACCAAATTAGACTGCGTAAGCCCACAATTTGTGCCCGCAGGCACGGCAGGCTCATTGGGGCAGATGTTTCACCAGCCGGACTTCGGTACCCTGGGGCTCCCGTTTCCGGACCGCGAACTCGTCAACAAAGGCACGAATTAAAAGGATACCGCGCCCGGACTGCTTCATGATGTTCTCTTCGGCCAGTGGATCGGGGACGTCGGTGACGGCAAAGCCATCTCCTTCATCTCCCACCAATACTTCCAGTGATTTCTCGCCCACCCAAACACGAAGATAAACTTTCTTCTTAGTGCTGTAGCGGTTGCCATGGACCACCGCATTGGCCACACATTCCCGAATGGCCATGCCTAGCCCCGGAATGTCATCCTCGTCGATTCCCAACCGTTGGGCAGCCTCAGTTACTAGTGCCTCCGCCGCGTCGATCGTTTCAAGCGTCGAATCCAGTAGATGTTCGCTCGAGGCGGGACCAGCGGGTGCCGTGAAATCCTGGGGTGCCATGGCTAATCGTTGAACTGCCACGATAGTTGATATCTCGCCCGGAAGTCAAGGAGCAAACCAATTTTCGGGTGCCGGGCCCCCGTAACGCAGTAGAATGGCCGCGGGAGGCACGGACATGCGGCGCTGGCTGATCGTAGTGGCAGTTGTTCTGACAGTGATGGCGGGTGCCCTGGCATGGTGGGGCGGCCCGATCGAGTTTGTGCTGGGCGGAGCGCTGGTGAATGCGGGCTACCGGCTGCAGGACCGCCTGGTTTCCTACGACTTCAATCACGACGAACTCACCCCCGAGCAGGTGTGGGATGAGTTTCTACAGCAGAACCGGCTGGCCTCTTCCGTCCGGTCGCTTTTCCCCCGTTCCACACGCCATCCCGTGATCGCGATGGTGACCTGCATGGACGGCCGGCTGGACACCAACGAGATTGCGGGCGACACTCGGCGGTACTACTACGTCATCCGGACCGCCGGGTCGGTGCTGGCGGAAAAGGAAGAAGAGATGCTGGAGTTGGCTGTCGAGAATGGGGTGAAGGTGGTGGTGTTCACCACGCACACCGACTGCGCCGCCGAGAAGGCCGCCCGGGATCCGGCCAAGCGCACCCGATTTCCCCAACTCACGCGCGCCGTGGAGGAACGCGGCTTCCGCCTCCAGGAGTTTCTCGGCCGCCCCCTCATCCGGGAACGGGTCCAACAAGGGGAGCTATTGGTGAAGCTGATGGATCTGGACACCCGCAACGAACGCGCCATCCCGCGCGACTTTTCGCGGCCCTAGCCGAGGTCTGATACTGAGAGCATGAGCGACGCCCTCCACGTCCGGCAGGCCACCATCGAAGACCTCGACTTGCTGGTGCCTTTGTTTGATGCCTACCGCCAGTTCTACCGGCAACCGGGCGATCCGGACGGGGCACGGCGCTTTCTGCGCGATCGTTTTGAGCATCAGCAATCGGTGATATTCCTTGCCTTTGATGGCGGCCAGGCCGTGGGATTTACGCAGCTTTATCCGAGCTTTTCATCCGGCTCGATGGCGCGTATTTTCGTCTTGAACGATCTATTTGTCGCGCCCCAGGGGCGCCAGCGTGGCGTGGGCTCGGCCCTGCTGCTGGCCGCCGCCGCTTATGGCCGCCAAGCCGGTGCGGCGCGGCTGGTGCTTTCCACTGAAACTGGGAACACGGCCGCCCAGTCGCTTTATGAGCGGCTAGGCTGGAAGCGCGACACCGCCTTTTACGCCTATCAACTGGGGCTGTAGCTTTCAGCAGCTCTCATCGCGCCAGCGCTTCAGTGATGGCGGCAAAGGCCTCATCGGCCATTTGATGAAGCTCGGCCGTGGTCCGGTTCTGCACCGGGTGGGGCACAAAGACTTTTGCACCAGCGAAACCGAGCGCCTGATTTTGCAGGGCGAAAGCGCCTTCAAACTCCGTGGTCAACACAAATACTCCCGGCAAGCCGCGGCCATCCAGGTCGCGCAAGTCGTGCGTACCGCACGACGTACAGGACCCTCAATCAGACAGCGCCACCACCACCGCCTGGCACTCCGCCGCCACCCGCTGCAGCAGCTCCACCGGAGCAGTCCGCGTATTGGTGGGCTTGCGGTAACGGCGCACAGCGATCTGGCGCTGGTTGAACAATTGCTCCATCCGGTCCATGAATTCGTCACCGCGCGTCTTGCCGATATCGAACAGAGCGACGGTCAATTGATCCAGCCGCACTCCCTCCGCCAGTTGTTTGCGTTCACGCAGGACGGGTGAAGTTTCCGCCGTGGGGTCGCGCATCACCAGGGTTGAGTTCATCTTATTTGCCTCTTCTTTAATCGACGATTTCTTTGGTGACGGGTTGCGATTCGTCATGGTGGCGGTGGCCGGTCCAACCGCCGCAGATGGCCGAATACAGCCCGGCCTCGCCACCGGCGCGGACAATCAGCAGGCCATCGTCCCAAAACTTGGGCACCAGTTCATCGGCCTTGGAGGCCGGAATGCCTTCGCCCATGCCCTGCGCCCCCACTACCAGATCCCGCCCGGGCCGCAGCAGCAGGGCATGCAGCTCACTCGTGATACGGGCGCGATCCCAACCGGCGTCGCGATAGATCGCATAATGTTCCGGCGAGATGATCAGCATCGCGCTCAGGTACAGGGCTTGTTTGGGGTGGCCAACTACGGCCAGCGCGGCGGCCAGCGAGTGGGTCAACTCTTCCGGCGTGCGGGACTTCATGTCGATCAACTGCTGCACGCCGTCACCTTGAAACAGCGTCACGGCACTGCGGCCGCGCGGAATACCGCGGGCCACCGACAGCGGCTCCCAAGTGGGGTCCGTTTCATCTTCGGCAAAGCAGAACGTGTACTTTGCGGGAGTGCCAAACGTCGCCCGATCCATCTCCCCGGGCCGTCCGCCGCCCACATTGCGGATGATCAACTGCAGGGCGCGTCCGATGGTGGCATTCGCCCGGTTGCCGGGCCCCAGGGCGTTGATCCCCCAGTTCATGCCGATATTGCGCGCCACCGGTCCATTGACGACGATCACCGGTCCAGCGGAGCAGGTGGTGCAGAGCACGCCATGCATCGTAAAGATAGGCTCCAGCGCGGCTTCAAGCGCGGCCAGCAGTACCGGCATATACTCCGGCTTGCAACCCGCCATCACGGCGTTGATGGCCACTTTCTCGACGGTGCACTCGGCCAGGTTGGGTGGCACCAGACCCACGATCTCCTGCGGCTTGCGAGCAGTGCCCCGCAGCATGCGCAGGATCCGTTCGTCCGTGGGCGG
>JAPKYX010000048.1 GCA_026394075.1 Acidobacteriota bacterium | reverse complement strand
CTTCAATGTGCTGCTCCAGATCCTGGACGACGGCCGCCTCACCGATGGCCAGGGCCGCATGGTGGACTTCAAGAACACCATCATCGCCATGACCTCGAACTTAGGCAGCGCCCGCATTCTCGACTACCGCGGTGACTACGCCGGCAGTCAGTTCGAGATGATGAAGCTGGCCGTGATGGAAGAACTCCGCAAGTTCTTCCGGCCGGAGTTCCTGAACCGGGTGGACGAAACCATCGTCTTCCACGCTCTCTCGGAAGAGCACTTGAAGCAGATCGTCGAAATCCAACTGGGCGGCTTGCGCAAACGCCTGGCGGAGCGCAAGATCGAACTCACGCTCACCGACGCGGCTCGCCAGCACCTAGTGCGGCTCGGTAACGACCCGACCTACGGTGCCCGCCCGCTGAAGCGCGCGATCCAGAAAGAGATCGAAACCGCCATCGCCAAACGGCTACTGGCGGGGATCGTCCGGGATGGCGAAAGCGTCAACGTCGATTACGACCGCTCCACTGGCGGGCTGAGCTTCACCTCTCAGCCCGCTGCGGCGGTGCCCGTCGTCGTGTAGCCGGTTCGCTCACCGAACCGAAGCTATACTAGATCCCGTGAGAAGACGGGACTTGTTAGCGGCGGCGCTGGGCGCCTTGACGTTGCGCGGGGCTTCGATGCGCCTCACGCGGGAGCGGCTGAGCGTTCTCACCGATGAGGTGGGCACGCTCGATGAGGCGATCGCCTTCGCCCACCAGTACAAGCTGAAGTGGCTGGAAGTGCGCGCCTACCGGCCGTTCTCCACGGCGCAGCTCAAGGAGATGAGGAAGAAGCTGGATGATGCCGGCTTGGGCGTCTCCTTCTATAACTCCGCGCTGCTGAAGTTCACCATGCCGGGCACGGTAGCCATCGCCAAGGAGGACTTCTATGAGAACCTCTACGCCAAGGAAGGCCTGACCCCCGCCAAGCTCTACGCCCAGCGCAACGATGTCTTGAGCCAGACCATTGAAGCCGCCCAGGCGTTGAATGTCCGCAAAGTGCGCGGGTTCTCCTTCTGGCGGGTGGCGCAGCCCGCCACCATGCTGCCGAAGCTGGTGGAAGCCTACACCGGGATGGTGAACATGGCCGCCAACGCGGGCATCACCATCTTTGAAAACGAATATTCCACCAACACCGGCACCACTGCCGAAACGGTGGCCCTACTCGACAAAGTGCCGGGGTTGATGCTGAACTGGGACCCCCAGAACTCAGTGGGCTTGGGCGAGATGGACGTCTTCCCCAACGGCTACGCCAAGATCCCCAAGGCGCGTTTGCTGAATGTCCAGGTGAAGGCCGAAGGACTGCTCGGCAAGGATTGGGGTGGCGACAAGGAAGCCAAGCTGGTGAATTGGGAAGGGATTTTCCGGGCGCTCGAGAAGGACAATTTCTCCGGAATGATCGGCTTGGAGACCCACACCCTGAAGCCCCAGGCGATCAACCTGCCCGCCTCACACCGTTCCATGAAGCGGATGCTGGAACTGGCCGGCGAGATGTAGGCGTGGCCGCCACCAGCGGAACCATCCAGTTCACCTGCCAGCCGGGCTGTACCAAGTGCTGCGAAGTGACGGGTTACGTCTACTTCACGGAGGCGGACATCCGCAACGCCGCTCGATTTCTTGGCGTCGCCAAAGCCGCGTTCGAGAAGCAGTACATCTACCGCACAGCGCACCAGCGCCGGATGCGGAAGCCCAGGGGCAAAGGACAGTGCCACTTCCTGAAAGATGGCGGCTGCTCCATCCATCCGGTGAAGCCCGTTCAGTGCCGCCTGTTTCCGTTCTGGCCGGAACTGGTGGGTGACCGGAAGGAGTGGCGCAAAACGGCGTCCTTCTGTCCGGGCATTGGAAAAGGCGAGTTGATCCAGATCGGCACGGCACTGGAGCAGGCCTCCGAGATGACCACCGCGTACCCGGGCTTCTACTAGCCCGAACCTTTACCGTGCCAACTCACTCAACCGGCGAATCTGGCGTGGGCTCAGCGCGCGGTCAAATACAGCCACGCCGCCGATCAGGCCCGGCGAGGTGCCGTTGCGGCCGATGTGGATGACGCGGCCAATCGTGAACGGACCGCCCGCGTCCGCTGCAGGCGTATAGAGATCATGCGGGAACCAGAACGGGTTCGCCTTCAGCGCCTTGAGCTTGCCT
The DNA here is from genome assembly GCA_026394075.1 of Acidobacteriota bacterium. Lineage (GTDB taxonomy): Bacteria > Acidobacteriota > Terriglobia > Bryobacterales > Bryobacteraceae > JAPKYZ01. The sequence continues at coordinate 40,843 of JAPKYX010000048.1, read as the reverse complement.
TTCTCTGTCCGGACGAACCCCTTGGGTGGACGGTACTCACCACGCGCCCACGCGCCGGCCGGCCACTGGAAGAACGGGTGAGCGGCCGGATCGGGGACCCAATACTCGGTGGCCTTGCCGTCCACGTAGGAGGTGACGGTGTCTTTCCGGTTGTCGAACACCAGAGCAACGGCCGTCCAATCGCCCACCGGGATCTTCTCCGGCGTGACGCTGATGTTGCGGGCGAACTTGTCGCCAAAGGAACTGGCACCGTTCTCTGAGACGTGGGCCGCACTGGCTCCATTGTTGGCGGCCAAGCCGCTGAAGATGGCGTACTGGCGCTGGCCTCGTTCCACCCGCTTGGCCTCCGGACCGCGTTCGCGCAGATCGGTCCCTTCATGCCAGATCCCAGCCACGGCATGGTTCCCGCTGTCCGCCAGGCGCTTCAGCCAGACCACCAGCGTGACGCTGCGGCCGGGGCCGTGGACATCAATGCGGCTGCCGCGCAGGCGATTCCGGGGCACCATCAGCAGGGGCCGGAAAGTGGGGTCGGTTTGGGTGGGCAGGTGGATGGCCTTCCCAAAGGGCCCTTCATTCAGCACCGGAACATCGGCATAGGTGGCGGCGCGCCCTTCGCCCCAATAGTCCTTGACGTAGTTCACCACGTCCAGGCGAAGGTCAGTATGATCGCCGGAGCTTTTCCAGGCGTCGAAGCGCTGGTCCGCCGGATCACGCTTGACGAAATCCCAGAGCGCGGCAAATCCCGGTGTACCAGTGACGGCGCTGACCCGTTGGTCATAATCGGCGGCTGCGAGGCTGACTAGGAAGATTGTGGCAAGCACAAACGCAGTTTAGCCCTTTGGCCCGGTTCATGGAAACCGATCTGCCAATAGATCACCAACTCTCCGGCTCTGACTTGTAGAAGCGGAAACGTCTTTCTGGAACCCGTTACGCGACCTGCGATTCCACGTACGAGACCGAGGTGGTGGGCTCGGGAATCGGTTCGCCGTCCTCCATCATCCCTTCCAGATGCAGCTCGATGGCCTCTCGAATGTTTTGCTCGATCTCTTCGATCGTCCGCCCGGTGGTGATGCACCCCGGAAGGTCCGGAACATAGGCCGAAAGGTTGTGCGGGCCGCTTTCGATAATGACGGCGTATCGTTTCACGGTTTCCCCCTTAAGCCAGCTTGGGTCAGTATGCTCTTGAGCGTATCGGGATGAACGTCATCCCCGGCATGTCCAGGGATCGTGACACGCCCTGGTTTTCGAGGATGCTTGTATTGACGATGACTGCCCTTGGTTTTCACATGCCTCCAGCCGTCACTCTCGACAGTTCTGATGAGGTCGCGAACTTTCATCCCTCAGGAGAATTGTACCGTCTGCTGGATCGTTCGCCGAACTCCACTCACCGGTTCTTGCCCACAAAGCCCGAGGTCTGCCCCAGGCAGGCGGGTGCGATCCCGCCTAGGTCAATCAGCCATCGCACCTTAAGGCAAAACTCCTTCTAAAGCCCAGTACCCCGTTCGCCGATACAAGCTCATGAGCCACTCTGCGGCTCTGATTTTTGTGGCTCGGATTTGTTGGACGGATTTGCCATGCTAGACCCTCTCGCTGGAAAACTCGCGCATTATATGGACCTGTTGAGCAGCCGCCAGAAGCTGGTGGCCTCCAACATCGCCAACGTCGACACGCCCGGCTACAAGACGAAGGACGTCGATTTTCAGTTTGAGTATCTGTCGGCGCTGGAAGGCTCGAAGGCGGATGTGATTGAGGTGCAAGGGCTGGCGGTCAAGAATGACGGCAACAATGTCAGCCTGGACCGCGAGGCTCGGCTGCTGTCGGAAACCGGACTACGCTTCAACGCGGCACAGACGCTGCTGAAGGGGCAGTTCCGCGCCATCAAGTCCGCTATCCAGGAGGGACGTGGCTAATGAGCTTATTTCAACTGCTGTCCGTTTCCGGCTCCGGTATGTCGGCCCAGCGGCAGCGCGCCGAAGTGCTGGTGGAGAATCTCGCCAACGCCGAAACCACCCGGACGCCCGATGGCGGACCGTACCGCCGCCGCGACGTGATCTTTGAGAGTGCCGAGCAGACGACGCCCTTTTCGGCGGTCTATGCCGAAAATCTGGAAGCGTCCGGCCCGCAGGGCGTCAAAATTGCCGACATCATCACGGACAACCGCGAACCCGAACGGCGCTATGTGCCTGGGCATCCGGACGCGGATGAATCGGGTTATGTGGCGTTTCCGCGCCTGAACCCGGCCGAAGAAATGGTGGACCTGATGAACGCCAACCGTGGTTATCAGGCCAATGCCGCCGCCTTTACCGCTGCCCGTGACATGATTCTGCGGTCGATTGACCTGATGAAGTAACCGCGCCATGAATCCCATCTCCCCCATCCGCCATGTCATCGACACCATCAAGGCCCCCGCTCTAGATGCCATCAAGGGCGCCGGCGAGGCCCAGGCGGCTACCTCCGGCGACTTTGGTTCGTATCTGAAAGCTTCGATCAACTCGGTGGAAGCAGTCGGCCAGGCCGCCAGCCAGTCGACCGAGCGGTTCTTGAACGGCGAAGGTGAGGAACTACATCAGGTGGCGCTGGCCATGCAAAAGGCCGAACTGTCGTTTGATCTGTTCATGCAGGTCAGGAACAAGGTGGTGTCGGCCTACCAGGAAGTTATGAGGATGCAGCTCTAGTCTTATTGCAAGCACCGTCCAGGGATGGCCTGGCCGGGGTGACATGAGACGCGAACTATTGCCATGGACCAGCTCCGACGGCTCCTCGACAAACTCTCGCTACGCCAGAAGATCTCCATTGTGGTGGCGGTCCTGGTGATTGCCGGTGGGATGTATTTCGTCGGCAACTGGAACACCGCCCGCAACTACAAGGTTCTGTTTGCCAAGCTGACCGACACCGAAGCCTCGGGCGTGTTAGCTCGCCTGAAGGAACAGAACGTAGAGTACAAGCTGGAGAACGGGGGCACGATCCTGGTGCCTTCCGAGAAAGTCTATGAGCTGCGGATCAATCTGGCGGCGGAAGGCGTCCCCAAGTCGGGCATCGGGTATGAGCTGTTCGATAAGCCCAACCTGGGCGTCACGGACTTTACCGAGAAGGTAAACCACCGCCGCGCGACGGAAGGTGAACTGGCCCGCACCATCGGGGCACTGGGTTCGGTGGAATCGGCCCGGGTCCACTTATCACTGGCCAAGGAATCGATGTTCGCTGACCAGCGCCAGGCGGCCAAGGCCAGCATCATGGTGAAGCTGAAGACCGGCGAAACCCTGGCCCCGCAAAGCGCGCAGGCCATCTTGCATCTCACCGCTGGCGCCGTCGAAGGTTTACAGCCGGAGAACATCACCGTGGTTGACATGCACGGCAACCTCCTGGCCAAGCCCAAGAAGCCAGGCCAGCCCAGCATTCCGGAGCCCGATGAAGCGCAGATCCGCTACCGGACCAAGATCGAAGATGACCTGCTGGTGAAGGTGAATGACCAACTCGCCAAGTTGGGATCGGACCATTACCGGGCGGGTGTGAGCGCCGAGATTGATTTCTCCAGTGGCGAACAGAGCGAAGAACGGTTTGACCCGGAACGCTCCGTCATGACCAACCAGCAGCGCAGCGAGGATTTCAGCGGGTCAACCGCGCCGTCCGGAGTCCCGGGTACGCCATCGAATCTGCCGCGGCCGTCCTCGCGCCCGGGCGAGACAGGCAAAAACGCCTCGCGCCGGAATGAGACCACCAACTACCAGTCCTCCCGCACAATCCGGCGGTTGAATATGCCACTGGGGTCGATCAAGCGGTTGTCGGTCTCGGTGCTGGTGGACCACAACTTGCGGTGGGAGGGCGCGGGTCCGAAGGCCAAGCGCATCCTGGAACCGCCGACCCCGGAGACGCTGAACACAATCAAGGAACTAGTGGCGGCCACGGCGGGTGTCTCGCTGCAGCGGGGTGACACGATCTCGGTACTGGCGCTGCCGTTTGAAGCGACGCTACAACAGGAGCCTCCGCCCGCCCCGCCGCCTCCGCCGGTGGCGGCCACGCCAGGTACGCCGGGCGCGCAGGGTGCGCCCAATCCCAACGCTCTATTTGGTATTCAGCTGCCCGTGCTGCCGTTGCCGGCTTGGGTGCCTGGACCGCTGCGCGACACCAAGATTCTGCTGATGGTGGCCGTCGCCTTACTGCTCGTGTTAATCGGAGCCATCGCGTTCGTGGTCCTGCGGTTGAAGGCGAAGAAGAAGGCCGTGAAAGCGAAGGCGGCGGCGGCTGCCGCGCTGTCGGCCGCGGCCGCCGAGGGCGCTCCGGCGGCGCTGGACGTGGCGAAGGACATTGACCCCAACGCCATCGATCCCAACGATCCGAACAAGTCCATCAGTGAGCAACTGGCGGAACGCCGGGCAGTGCTTGATGCGGCACAGCAGGTCCGCCTGCCCATGCTTCAAGCACCGACCACAAACAAGACCGAGGTATTGACGCGACACCTCACCGAAGAAGCCAAGAAGGACCCGGCCGGCGTGGCCTATATTCTCCGCAACTGGTTGGAGCAGGATGATCTGGCGCGCTAGTGACGCGCGGTATGGCCATCGATAGGAGCCCCCAATGATCAACAACAGCGCCGATACCAAGCAAGCAGTCCAGATCCTGGGCGCCAAGAAGGCGGCCATTCTTCTGATCACCCTGGGTGAAGACGTCTCGGCGCAGGTGCTGAAGAACCTCACCGAGGATGAAGCCTTCTACAACATGCAGTTGGCGCGCGACTACGTCCTGAAGGGCGGTGTCGAGTACGCGCGCAAGGTGCTGGTGGCCGCCTTTGGACCCGATCAGGGCCGCAAAATTGTGGACCGCATGTTGAAGCAACTGGGTGGCGAGAACCTCAGCTTCGACACCCTGCAAAAGGCCGATCCGCAGACGCTGGCCAAGTTCATCCACAGCGAGCATCCACAAACGATCGCGCTGATCCTGTCGCACTTGAACTCCCAGCAAGCCGCCGGCATGTTGTTCTGGCTGCCACCGGAACTGCGCGCCGATGTCGCGCTCCGCATGGCCAACCTGGACCAGATCTCCCCCGAGATCATCGGCAAGATCGCCAACATCATCGGCATCCGCATCAAGGAGATTGGCGAAGTCAGCCGCGAATCGACGGGCGGCATCAAGGCGGTGGCGGAGATGTTCAACCGTTTGGATTCCACCACTACCAAGGAACTGCTGGACAAGATCGAGCACTCCGACGCCAAACTGGTGGAGCAGATCCGGCACCTGATGTTTGTCTTCGAGGACCTGATGCTGCTGGACCCCAACGGCATCAAGGAAGTGTTGGGCCGCGTGGACCGCAAGATTCTCACCGTCGCCTTGAAGGGGACTTCCGACAAGCTGAAGGATCATTTCATGGCCTCGATGTCGCAACGCGGTGCCGACATGTTGCGCGAAGACATGGACGCGATGGGCCCCATCAAGATCAAGGAAGTGGAAAGCTCGCAGCAGCAGATCATTGCCGTCGTGCGCCAATTGGAAGCCGAAGGCGTGGTCAGCCTGAAGGGTGCGGTGGGCGAACAGTATGTCGTCTAAGATCCTCGGCTCGGCCCAAACAGCGGAACGGTTGATCTGGCTGCCGCTGGGCGGCGAACTGGAGGAGGATGTGGAGGCCGTGGAGGAAGAAGCGCCGCCACCTCCGCCACCGGAGCCTCCCCGGGAGCTACTGGAGCGGATCGCGACGCTGGAACAGGACGTCATCAAGCAGGGTGATCTCCGTTACCGCCAAGGGATGACCGAAGGGATCCAAGAGGGCGAACGACGCGCCGCCAAACTATTGGAGCCGCTGCAGGCCCGCTTGGCGGCAACCGTGACGGACTTGGCGGGCACGCAGCGGGGCTTGCGCCGGGAAGCCGAAGCCGATGTCGTGCGCATGGCGCTGGCCATCGCCCGCCGTATCTTGAACCGTGAGCTGTCGGTGGACCCGGAGGCGATTCTGGGCTTGGTGCGTTCGGCGCTGGACCGGCTGGAAGCTCGCGAGATTCATCGACTGCGGGTCGCCCCCACGGACAAGGCGGCCGTGGAGGCGGAACTGGCCCGCCGGTCGCTGCCGCGGTCGATCGAGGTGTACGCCGATCCGTCGCTCGAGCGCGGCGCGGCGGTGTTTGAGACCTCCCGCGGCACTCTCGATTCCTCGATCAATACGCAGCTGGATGAGATTGATCGCGGCTTGGCCGACTTGGTGGGCCGCCGCCCGTGAGTTCCCCGATAGGAGAGAACCTGATGACGACTCCGATTCCGTCTGGTTGGTCGGCGGCACCGTACCTGTCGGCGCTGGACCGCATTGACCCGTTGCGCTGGTCCGGCCAGGTAACTGATCAAGTGGGACTGCTGATCGAAAGCCAAGGTCCGGCGGCCTCGATTGGCGATTTCTGCGAAGTGATGGTGCCGGGCACCAAGGCGATCCGCGCGCAGGTGGTGGGCTTTCGCGATGGGCGCGTGCTGTCGATGCCGCTGGAACGGACCAACGGGTTGCCACTGGGCGCCACCATCGTCGCCCGGCGCGAGGCCTCAAAAGTGGCCTGCGGGCCGGGGTTGCTGGGCCGGGTGCTGGATGGGTTCGGCCAGCCGATGGATGACGGGCCGCCGATCCAGCCGGACGCCTTCTATGACCTGCATAGTGCCCCGCCCGGGCCACTGCAGCGGGGCGAGATCAACCAGCAACTGGTAACCGGAATTCGCGTGATCGACGGCCTGTTGCCCACCGGCAAAGGCCAGCGGATCGGGCTGTTTGGCGGGTCCGGCGTGGGCAAAAGTACGCTGATGGGCACGATGGTGCGCAATAGCGCCTGCGATGTGGCGGTGATCGCTCTGATTGGTGAGCGCAACCGCGAGGTGCCGGATTTCCTCCGCGAGTTGAGCGAGGAAGGCCTGAAGCGCTCCGTGGTGGTCTGTTCGACATCCGACCAGGAGGCGCCACTGAAGTTGCGGGCGGCGTTTGTGGCGTTGGCGGTGTCGGAATACTTCCGGGATCAAGGCAAGGATGTCCTGCTGGTGATGGATTCGGTGACGCGTCTGGCGATGGCTCAACGCGAGATCGGCCTGGCAGCGGGCGAGCCGCCGTCGCAAAAGGGCTACACGCCCAGTGTGTTCAATTTGTTGCCGAAGATCTGCGAGCGCGCGGGGGCGTTTGAGAAGGGCTCCATTACGGGCTTCTTTACCGTACTGGTGGATGGCGACGACTTCAATGAGCCAATCTGCGATAACGTCCGCTCGATTCTGGACGGTCACATCATTCTGGACCGCAGCCTCGGTGTCGCCGGACATTACCCTGCGATTGACGTGCTAAATTCTGTCTCGCGGTTGGCCGGGAAGCTGCATCTACCAGGAGAGAAGCAAGCGGCGCGGCAACTGCGGGAGGCGATGGCCGAGTACCGCCATGCCGCGGATTTGATCAATCTGGGGGCGTATGTGTCCGGCAGCAATCCCAAGCTGGATTCGGCGATCCGGCTGAAGAACGACCTGCAACAGTTTTTGCGGCAAGATTCGGCGGAACGCACGGAACTGGCCGATACGAATCAACGGATGCGGCACTTGTCTTCGCAACTTGACGCCGCCGGCGGCGTCTAAGGGAACAGAATTGTCCACTTGAGAAGGAAACAGGGCGAGCCAAGCCAAGGCGGAGGATGACATGAAGCGTTTTGAGTTCTCGCTGGACCGGGTGTTGAACTTTCGTCGTACTCAGGCCGAAATGGAGCGGCGCAAGCTGGAATCATTGGGCATTGAGCGGGCGACGCTGGTGCGGCAGATTGCGGACCTGATGCGGCAGCGGCATGAATCGCACAATCGCGAAGACCTGGCACCCGGCACTGCGATCATCCCGCAACAACTGGCGGCCCGCGAGACTTTTCACGGCTTCCTTTCTCGCGAAAAAAGCAAACTGCAGGGCCTGCTGAATAACTTGGAAGCGGCCATTACCCGCCAACGCCAGCACTTCATGGAAGCTCGCCGGAAGTGCGAACTACTGGAAAAGCTACGCGGGAAACGTCTGGAGGAATGGACCGCCGAAATGCAGCGGGAGCTGGAAGAACTGGCCTCGGACGCCTTCCGCGCCCGGTCCGCCGCTGAGATCCGCCGCAGTTACCGCGAAGCCAGCTGAGCCGGAGCGCTCTGGTTCAGAAAGGCTAAGTATTCCTGCGGGCTCTTGGTGATGCCGGGGAAGACGGCCAACTGTTTCTCGTCCGCATCGATGATGGCGTAGAGCGGAATGGCCACCGTCTGGAAATGGGCTTCCTGGTATTTCTGGTTCTCTTCACTGGCCGCGTCGGTGCCGTCGGTGTAGAGTTCCAGCAGCACGTACTTCGAGAGAGCCTCGCGAATCTCGGGCCGTGGGAACATGTTCGCCTTCATCCAGTGGCAGTTTGTGCAAGCGTAGCCGGTGAAGTTGACGAACACCTGTTTGCCTTCGGCCTTGGCCTTGGCCAGTGCCCCCTTCAGGTCATTCTTCATCCAGGGCAGGCTGCTGGATGACGCCGCCCCGCCGCCCGCCTGCTCCTGCGCTAGCGGCACAAAGGCATCAAGCTCACCCAGCTTGGCACCTAACATCCCGGGCAGTAGGCTGAAGGCAAAGATCACAAAGAAGGCACCGGTCAGCAATCGACCCACGCCCACCGGCTCATCGCGCTTGATGCCTTCCATCGGCAGCATGCCCAGCAGATAAAGCCCCGGCAGCGTGAACAGGACAAACCAGGCGGCGATGAACCGCTCCCGTGTGAGGAAGTTCCATTGCAGCACCTGATCGACGTTGCCTAGATACTTCAGCGCCGCCGCCAGAATCACAAAGCCAAAGACGATCTTGATCCGGACCATCCACATGCCGGACCGCGGCAGCTTGGCCAGGAATGACGGGAAGATCGCGAGAAAGAAGAATGGCAGCGCCAAGCCGGAGGAAAACGCCATCATCCCCAGCACCGGTTGTAGCTTGTTGCCCGAAACCGAGGCCGCCAGTAGCGTGCCGACAAATGGGCCCACGCAGGCGAACGAGGTGAGCGAGAACGTCAGCCCCATCAGCAGCGTGCCAATGGTGCCGCCGCCGTTGGAGGCCGCGTTCAACTTGGTCAGCAGGCCCGAGGGCAGCGTGATCTCATAGGCGCCAAACAGGCTGAAGGCCAGCGCCATGAATACGGCCGCAATGACGGAATTCACCCACGGATTGCTGGCGATCTGCACCACGCCAAACGGACCCATGATGGCCGTCAAGCTGAAACCGAGCAGCGTGAACAGAAAGACGATACCCAGGCAAAAGATCGCCGCTTGAACGATCTGCTGCCCCCGGGACCGGCCTTCCGACTGCCCCAGGAAGAACGACATCGTGATCGGGATCATCGGAAAAACGCACGGCGTAAACAGCGCCGCCAACCCGAAGCCGAAGGCAATCAGCAGAAACTGGCCCAGATCCTCAGTACCCGGTTTGGGTGCCGCCGGTGTAGGCGAGGTGGCGGTAGTGGGCGACGCCGCGGCGGGTGAAGCCACCTTGGCGTAGTTGGCCGGAATCACCGCAGCGGCTCCGGCGGCGATCTCGACGGCCTTCTTGCGGGGGGGCAGGCACTGGCGATCGTCACAGGCCTGGTAGCGGACGTTCACCGTGGTCAGCTTGGTCCCGGTGGGCAGCTGGCCTTGCACATAAAAGACGGTCTCGCCTTCAAAGGTCTCGGTCTCCGCCTCAAAGTTTTTGTCGAGCTTGCGGATGGGCGCGGGCTGGAAGACTTCCACTCCTTCGACACCCTCCACTTTGGCTGAAGTGGCGATGGGCGGGCGCGGCGTAGTCATCGAATAGAGATGCCAGCCGGCTTCAGAAGTGGCTTTCAGCGTGACCAGGAACTTGCCGTCAACAGTGGGCGCGGCGGCTGTCGCTGACCATTGGATGGGGTCCATCTTCTTGGCCGGAGCCGCGGGTGCTTGCGCCCAGACCAGGGGGAGGGCGGCGAAAAAGGCGATCGCCAAACTACGCATAGGATTTAGTGTAAGGACTACTCGGCAGTAGATGCGCGGGCCGGGCGGGCCGATTCGTGCCAGACCGCCAATTCCTGCTCAATCCGCTGGTTAGTGCCGCCCCCCGCGAATTCCGCCGCCACCCGGATGGCGTTCTTGATGGCATTGGCGTTGGAGCGTCCGTGGCAGATGATGGTGCCGCCTTTGACGCCCAACAGCGGAGCGCCACCGTATTCGGAGTAGTCCATGCGGCGCTTAAAGTCAGAGAAGGCATTGCGGGCGAGCGCCGCACCGATCTTGCGGGTGATCGAGGCTTCGAGGGACTCTTTCAGCATCTGCTTGATGACGTCCACGATGCCTTCGCTTACCTTCAGCGCGACGTTGCCCACAAAGCCGTCACACACGATGACGTCCGCGTGTCCGGTGTAGACGTCACGGCCTTCCACGTTCCCGATGAAGTTGATGGGCAGGCTCTTGAGCAGCGGCGTCACCAACTTGGTGAGGTCGTTGCCCTTGTGCTCCTCTTCGCCGATGGAAAGAAGGCCGACACGGGGGTTCTTGGTGTGGAAGATGACACGGGAATAGACTTCGCCCATCAGGGCGAACTGGGCCAGCATTTGCGGGGAGCAATCGACGTTGGCACCGACATCCACCATGACGGCAGGCGTGCCTTTCAGCGTGGGAAAGGCTGATGCCAACGCCGGGCGTTCGACACCGCGCACCATCCCCTGCACCATCTTGGAGGTGGCCATCACCGCGCCGGTGTTGCCAGCGGAGACAATGCCGTCGGCTTTGCCTTCGCGCACCAGCCGGCAGGCGACACGAACGGAGCTGTCCCGCTTGGTCCGCATCGCTTTCGCGGCGGAATCCTCCATGGTGATCACTTCACTGGCGTGATGGATCTCAATGGGCAGGCCAGCATGCTCATGCTGACTCAGCTCCCGCCGCACCACTTCTTCCTGACCGACCAGGATGACGCGCACTCCCAGTTGGCGAGCCGCACGGATGGCGCCTTCCACTTCCGCTTTGGGTGCGTGGTCGCCACCCATGGCGTCAAGCGCGATGGTGAGCATGGAGAAAGGCAGAGGTGGCCGCTATTGGGCGGCGACTTCGATGACTTCGCGGCCCTTGTAGTGCCCACAGTAAGGGCAGGCGCGATGCGGCACCTTGGGCTCGTTGCAGTTGGAGCACTCGGAGATATTGTACGACTTCAAAAAGTCGTGGGCGCGGCGGGTTGACGTGCGGCGCTTCGAGTGGCGGCGTTTTGGATTTGGCATCTCACTTCCCTCTCAGTTACTTTTCCGGTGTGGACGGCGCGGGCACGGCAAAACCCTTGAGGGCGGCCCACCGCTCATCCACCAATTCACTCACGCAAGAACATTGCTCCCGGTTCCGGTTGATGCCGCATGCTGGGCACAAACCGTGGCAAGCTGATTCGCACACACGCTGCATCGGCAGCGCCAGTAGAACCTGTTCCCGCAAAACTTCCAGCAACTCTAAACCCTTGCCCTCGAAGAAGCCCATTTCGACTTCCCCTTCTTTCAGGGCCACTTCACCGCCACCCGCCGGAGAATTCGCCGAACGGTAGTAGAGATCAAATCCCCGCTGGACCGGCATCACGGCTAGTTCCAGGCACCGCTCGCAGTCCGATTCCATTTCGACGGAAAACGAACCCTTCAGGTGAATTTCCTCGACCAATTCCAGCCATTCCGCCCGGCCTTCCACTTTCAGGTCCGTGCGTTGCCGCAAACCAGCTTCCAGAAACTCGATCTCTCCCGGAGCGTAGGTGAGGTCAAAAATAATGGGCCGGACTTCCATGTCCCGGATATTCAAGAACATCCGCACCTCCCCCGGCCGCACACAAACGGGCATAGGTCACCCGCTGTCACGCCAAATCAACAGTATAGCGCAAGGCTGGGCGCGGGGTAAAGGGTTTCCGCCGCTCTGCTGGCCCGGCCGCCGGGTTCGGCCCGCGCCCAGGATGGAGAGGAACTGTGCCGCGGGGGGAGAATGCGGCGAGATTCCACGGATGAACGCTGCACGAGCAACTAGGCAGAATCCGTTGGGAGGTGTAGCGTTAAGGTATGAACAAAATACTGCAGAAGCGCCATAAGCGCCAGGTGGCGCGCGCCAAAGCGAAGGTGAAAGTGTCCGAACCGGACGTGCGGACACATGAGGAGATTGAGGCGGCGCGGGAAGCCAGCCGGTTCGATGCCAGCCGGGGCGCCGGGTCCTCGCTGTCGGCGACGGGCCGGACAGTGGGCCATAACCCAAGTACGACGTCGGGCAGCGCGGCCAAAACTTCGGTCTAGTTGGTGTGGTGGGGAAGGTGTAGGTTTTTGGGAATCCGGCCCGTTGGTAGAGGGTTCGCTCCTATTTGAGCGGGTGGGGCGTGGAGGGGGGCTGGGGGATTTACTGCAAGAGGAGTAAAGGCCAGGCCGGATTCCCTTTTCCGTGCCTGAATTCTCGCGTCTCTTGCCGCGCCGCCGCCGGTGGGCATTCCACAAGTAGCTGAAAGAAAAGCAAATAGACTTTCTGTTACGTCGTGACGGGGTGGCGGGCCGGTCGCATGGCCGCAATTCCGTTTTTTCGGGATTCCGGGACAAGGTGGGACAAAGTGAGACATTCTTCTTCCGGCCTTACCTTACCCCTGAATAGCATTTGGTAGTGGCTGGCGCGGCGAGGGCGGCGCGTAAGCGGTTGTGCGTAGGCGGGATAGGCGCAAGCGATGCTGGTGACGGTAAAAGTTCGTGCACCGCTTGCTGGCGCGCGCGGCTCAGTAGGATTCGCCCGCGGCTCGATAGCGTTGGTGGGTTGTCGAGTTGCCCCAGCGAGCAGATTGCCTACGAGTTGCTAACCCGCCCGCAGTTCGCCGCAGGCCAGCCACAGGGCGCGGGGCACGTGGAAGAAGCCTTTGTAGTGGTTGCCTTTGGCGTTGTGCGTGATGCGGCCGGAACGGTCGGTGTAGCCGAACCATTCGCCGGATGGGGCACCGGGTACGGCTTTCGAGGGCGCGCCGGGGTCGTCGACAAAGGTGCGCCAGCTGTAGTCGTCCATCCGGTCCAGCCAGCGGAGCCACTTGGTGTCACCCGTCCGCCGCCACGCATGGGCCAGGGCGAGCATCGCCTCAGTGTGCGGCCACCAGAGCTTCATGTCCCATTCGAGTTCCAGCATGGGCTGCCCTTGAGTGTCGAGGAAGTAGTAGAGACCTTCCTGTTCGGAGTCCCAGCCGAGTTCGAGTGAACGTTCCAAGTTATCCAGCACGCGGGCCTTCTTTGCCGCATCGGGGTACTCGTCCAGGATGCGCAGGAGAAACCAGCTGACCTCCGCGCTGTGGCCGGGGCACCAGAGGCGTCCGCCGGGGAGTGACTCATCGCGACGGAGGCCGTCGGCGAGGATGTTCTCCGTGAGGACGCCCAGTTCGGGATGCTGGTGCGCCAGCGCTTCATCGAGCATCTGGTTCAGCAGTTCCGCATAGCGCGGGTCGTCATGCGAGGGCATCAGCTCCTGCAGCATGGAGATGGTGACCATCACGTCGGCCAGTTGGGACTGCCCATGCCGCGCCCGGCCCAGCAGCGCCGGGTCCGCAATCCACTGGCGGATCTTCCAGAACAGCTCGACTGCTTCCTCGAGATACTGCTGCTCGGCGGTGGCGCGGGCATATTCGGCCAAGCCGATGCAGACAAAGACGGCTCCGTAGGGCTTGCGCTGGAAGGCCACGGGCGCGCCGTCGCGTGAGAGCGCAAAGTAGTACGCGCCATCTTCCCGCCGGGCATAGCGCCGCAGAAAATCGAGGTTCAGCTTGGCCGCTTCCAGGTATTCGGGGCGAGCTTCCCGCTCCCGATAAAGCCGCGAAAACATCCACACCGCCCGGCCCATCAGCCAGACATACTTGCGGGTGTCGTAGACCTGGCCTTCGCGCGTGAGGCAGGTAAAGTAGCCGCCATGCTCACGGTCGAGCGAATGGGTGAGCCAGAAGTTGGTGGAAGCGTCAAGCGACGCGAGGTAGCGGGTGATACGGGCCGTTTGGTCCATCGGAAAGGCTAGTGTACCGCCGCTGCACGGACGGCACCAAGACTCACCTCGATCCGGTTACGCCGGTTCCTTTTCGAGCGAGCGGGCCACGAACGCCATCAAACTTTCGAGTTGCTCACGGGTGACGGGGAACTGTTCGATCAATTCGTCTAGGCTGAGGCCCGCTTCGAGATTCTCGAACAGAACTTTCACTGGTGTGCGGGTTCCGCGCAGCACCCAGGCACCGCTGACTTTGCCGGGGATACTTTCCACGGCGGGGCACTGGGACCAGTCAAGGGTTTTCATGGCAAGGAATCCAATCCATACTGAAAGCAGTGAGCTTATCAAACGACGATCTTCACCGCCTCCGCTTGTTCAATGAAAAGGCTGACAAGCTGCTGCGGTCAAGCTTTGTAGAGCAGATCTTTGCGAGACAAAACAGCGTCACAATTACCTGGAGCGTAGACCAGCCGCTTTCGGTGGAACGGATTGGTGCCACCGAAGAGGCCACCGACGCGTTCGCGCTTACGTTGAGGTTCTTCGTGCAAGATCGCGACAGAATTAAGCTTGATGGAATGCTCGAACTATATTTGCGTTCGAAGCTACCCGCTGCACGCACCGAGCAAATCAAGCAATCATTCGCAAATTATTTTCAATGGCGAGACGCGCCGATCGGGTTCACTTTCCGCGGTGTCGAGTTAACTAATGAGAAAATCATCAATACCGTGCTCTATGGGGACTTGGCTCACGCGAATAGGAAGGAGTACCCGCTGATTGAGGAATGGCGTCAGTCCAAATCCGTTGATCAATTGACTAACCATTTCTTCGAGGGAGCCGTCGCTGGCGTTGCACAATTCATCTTCTTTTGCCGCTCCATCAATGAGGAGATTCTTCAATCTCTCGAGCCCGAAACGATGGTTTAGCACTGACCAGTCGCTCTGAATTAACTCTATTCGTATCACGCGACGGCTCAGTTCAAGGTCCATTCGCCCGCATTGAGAATCTCCTGATACATTGCGTCAGGCGCCAAATTGAGATCGCCGGGCCACGACAAAGCGCCCCGGTCAATGAAGACCTGCTCGAAGCGATCCGGGGCTTTGACTGGGGCGAAGACGCCGACGAAGAATGACGGATCGAAACGGACCCGTCCAGTGATCCCATCCCTGAACTTCACCCACAAGACGTGAGCAGATTCCACGCGGACTTCAGTCACATCCCAATGCATAGCGCCTACGCCAGCATCTTCTCCACCACATTCCCGTGCACGTCCGTCAGCCTGAAATCGCGGCCTTGGAAGCGGTAGGTTAGTTTTTTGTGGTTGACGCCCAGGCAGTGCATGATGGTGGCTTGGATGTCGTGGATGTGCACGGGGTCCTGGGTGATGTTGTAGCTGAAGTCGTCGGTCTCGCCGATGGAGACTCCGCGTTTCATGCCGCCGCCGGCGAACCACATGGCGAAGTTACGGGGGTGGTGATCGCGGCCGTAGTTGGTGTCGGTGAGGCGGCCTTGCGAATAGACGGTGCGGCCGAATTCGCCGCCCCAGACGACGAGGGTGTCATCGAGCAGACCGCGTTGCTTCAAGTCCATCACCAGAGCGGCTGACGGTTGATCGACGGCTTCGCATTGGCGGCGGAGGTCGCGAGGCAGGTCGTTGTGTTGATCCCAGCCGCGTTTGTAGAGCTGCACGAAGCGCACTCCGCGTTCCACCAAGCGCCGGGCGAGCAGGCAGTGCGAGGCGTAGGTGCCGGGCTTGCGGGCGTCCGGGCCGTACATGTCGAGCGTGGCGGCGGACTCTTTCGACATATCCATCAGTTCCGGCACCGAGGTCTGCATGCGGTACGCCATCTCGTATTGCGAAATGCGCGTTTCGATTTCGGGGTCGCCGAATTCGGCGCTGTGTGCGCCGTTGATCGCCTTCAAGGAATCGAGCATGCGGCGGCGGGTTTCGCGGTCGATGCCGGGGGCATCGGATAGAAACAGCACCGGGTCGCCGGAGGAGCGGAAGCTGACGCCCTGGTAATTGGAGGGCAGGAAGCCGGCGGACCAGAGGCGGCTGAACAGAGGCTGATCGATGTTGACGGCGCTCGATTGGCTGACCAGCACGACAAACGAGGGCAGGCTTTGGTTCTCGCTGCCCAGGCCATAGCTGACCCAACTGCCCAGGCTGGGTCGGCCGGGTTGCTGGCTGCCGGTCTGGATGAAGGTGATGGCGGGGTCGTGATTGATGGCGTCGGTGTTGACGGACTTGACGATGGTGATGTCGTCGACAATCTTCGAGGTCCACGGCAGAAGCTCCGACATCCAGGTGCCGGACTGGCCATGCTGCGAAAACTTGAACAGTGACGGCGCCACCGGGAACGTGGCTTGGCCGGAGGTCATGCCGGTGATGCGCTGGCCCATGCGGACGCTGGCGGGAAGGTCGATGCCGCGGTGCTTTTCGAGCTGCGGCTTGTAGTCAAATAGATCCTGCTGCGCGGGGCCGCCGGATTGGTGCAGGAAGATGACGCGCTTCGCTTTGGCCGCAAAGTGCGGCAGACCGGGCAGGCCGCCGTTGGGCGACTTGTCACCGGAGGCGGCGCTGGCCTGGCCCATCCCCAAGGCGTTTAAGGCGGCTAAACCAAGACCAGTGGAGGCGCGGGAGAAGAGCGCCCGGCGGGTCATCGCGAGTTCAAATTGCTGGCGGAGGTCCATGGTGTTTCCTTGGCGGCTATTCCTTGGTGATTGTTTGGTCGAGGTTGAGGATGGTGCTGGCGACGGTGGTCCAGGCGGCCAGCAGGACGCGGTCACGCCCGGCGGGCACGGGGGCTTCGCCCACCTTCAGCAGCTTGTCGACGCCTTCTTTCCAGTTGCGGTAGACGGTCACCTGCTTGGCCAACTGCGCGCGCAGCAGGGTGCTTTCTTGCGCGGAAGGGGCACGCGAGACGGCCCGTTGGAACATGAAGGCCAGCGGATCGGGCGCGGCCATGGCTTGGGCGGCGAGCACGCGGGCGGCTTCGATGTATGTCGGGTCATTGAGCAGCACCAGGGCCTGTAGTGGCGTGTTGGTGGTGGCGCGGCGGGCGATGCACTTTTCGCGATCGGGCGCGTCGAAAGTGGCCAGCGACACCGGCGGCGAGGTCCGCTTCCAGAACGAGTACATGGAGCGGCGGTAGAGCTTGTCGCCATGGTCCTGCACGTAGCGCTGGGCGGAGAAGGTGTCGCCATAGGCGATGTCTTCCCAGACCCCCGGCGGATGATACGGCAGCACGCTTTCGCCACCGATCTTGCCGTTCAGCAAGCCGCTGACGGCCAGCGCGTTGTCGCGCACCAACTCTGCCGGCAGGCGGAAACGCGGGCCGCGGGCGACTAGGCGATTCTCGGGGTCCCTCTCGTGAAGCTCGGGTGTGACCTTGGAGGATTGCTGATAGGCGGCGGACATGACGATCAGCTTCTGCATGTGGCGGACGTCCCAGCCGGATTGGACAAACTCGGTGGCCAGCCAGTCCAGCAGTTCAACGTGCATGGGGTACTCGCCCTGGCTGCCGAAGTCTTCGACGGTCTTCACCAGGCCCGTGCCGAAATACATCTGCCAGAAGCGATTGACGGCGACGCGGGCGGTGAGCGGGTGCTGGCCGGAGGTGAGCCATTGGGCCAAGCCCAGGCGGTTCTGGGGCGCGCCGGACGGGAGCGGCGGCAGGAAGCTGGGGACACCGGGCGTCACCACTTCGGTGCCGTTGCGATAGTCACCACGGGCGAGCACTTTGCTCTCGCGCGGGATGGCCATTTCCGACATCACCATGGCGGAGGGGATGGCGGCGTCCAGGTCGTCACGTTCGAGGTAGAGCGCACGGAGTTCGCGGTTGACGTCGCGGACCCCGGCTGGGGCGCCGTGCTCAAAGAAGTAGTCCAGCAGGGCGCGGCGTTGTTCGCTGTTGCGCTTGTCGGCGGCCACGGCCAGGATCGCTTTGGCCGGCTCATCGATGGCCAGGATACGGATCTCGCCGGCGGTGAGGGCGCGGTCGAAGAAGCGGAGGTCTTCCTTGGAGCCCTTGGGTGGGTTCTTGGGAGCAGTGGCTTGGGCGGGCTCCAGCGTCACGGGCTTGGTGTCGAGATAGAGCACCGGGGTGCCGCTCAAGTTGAGCGCGGCGTGCTGCCAATCGCCGGTGACGAAGTTGTCTTTGGTCCGCCAGACCTGAGTGCCTTGCTGGAAGTAGAGGCGGGAGCCGCGGCGGTTGCGGCCAATTGCCTGGCCGCCATCGATCCACAGCTTCAGGTGTGGCTGATCGACCAGCAGGCTATCGACCGTGTCCAGCCGGGAGCTCATCTTGAAGCGCAGCGAAGCGGCCGCGGTGGCTTTCTCATTGGCTGTGGGGGGCGTAGGGAACTTCGGCTGCTGGAACTCCCAGCCTTCGCGCAGGGCGACGACGTCGCGTTCATCGAGCCAGGCTTCCAGCTCCGTGGTGCGCTTCGCGATTGCATCCAGGCGCGACTGCTGCCAGGTGTCCGGCAGCTTCAGCACCGGCTCGGCATTGCCGCGCGATCCATCCAGGCCCTTCTCGCGGACGGTGTTGAAGAAGGCGAAGAAGCGGTAGAACTCTTTCTGGCGGATGGGGTCGTACTTGTGGTCGTGACAGCGCGCGCAGCCCATGGTCATGCCCATCCAGACGTTGGCCGTGGCTTCCACGCGGTCGATCACATATTCGGTGAGGTACTCCTCCGGGATCGCGCCGCCTTCGTAGTTGATCATGTGGTTGCGGTTGAAGGCGGTGGCCAGCAGTTGCTCCTTGGTGGGATTGGGCAACAGGTCGCCCGCCAATTGCCAGACGGTGAACTTGTCGTAGGGCAGGTTCTGGTTGAACGAATTGATCACCCAATCGCGCCAGGCGGACATGTCGCGGTGCGAATCGATGTGGTAGCCGTGCGTGTCGGCATAACGTGCCAAGTCGAGCCAGGGCATCGCCATCCGTTCACCGTAGTGGGGTGAGGCGAGCAGGCGGTCCACCACTTTCTCGTAGGCGGTGGCGGAGGTGTCGTTGAGGAATGCGGTGACTTCGGCAGGCGTGGGGGGCAGGCCGGTGAGGTCCAGGCTGACGCGGCGCAGCAGAGCGGCTTTGCCGGTGCGCGGGGCGGGCTTGAGATTCTCTTTTTCGAGACGCGCCAGGATGAACCGGTCAATGCTGGTCTGGGCCCAGGCGGTGTTCTTCACCGCGGGCGCTTCGGCTCGCTTGGGCGGTAGATAGCTCCAGTGCATCTTCCATTCGCCGCCTTGGCTGATCCATTTCTGGAGCGTGGCGATCTGGGGCTCAGTGAGAACTCCGGACTGCGGCGGCGGCATACGCAGAGCCTTCTTCTCATGCGCGATGCGCGGGCCGATCTTGGCCAGCGCTGCTTCCATGCCTTCTTTGGTGTCGAGGCGCAGGTTGGCTTTGCGGTTGGCTTCGTCGGGGCCGTGGCAGGCAAAGCAGCGGTCCGACAAGATGGGCCGCACTTCGCGCACATAGTCGACTTTCTGGGCCGAAGCGGCGAACGAACAGAGGAACAGAAGTGTTGCAAAGCTGCCGGGTCGCATTTGCCCTAATTATGTCACCGTTGCGTAATGCCAGCCGCCTATTCGACGCGCGGCGTGCCCGCGAGATAGCCGGTGCGGGCGATGACGCGGGCTTGCGGGTAACGGGCGCGCGCCTCGGGGCTTAGGTCGACCTTCACTTTGCGCTCCTTGCCGGTCTTGCCCGGTGGGGCGTCGTACTGCAGGCTGTAGCGTTGACGGATGCGTTCGAGCACTTGGGCGAGCGCCGGCGTGCCCGGGGCCCAGTCCATAAAGTCGCCACCCGTCGCGTAGGTGATGGGCCGGACGTCGGACCAGTTGACGGCGCGCGTCGGCGCGAAGCCTTGGCGGGCGTTGGCTTGCGGTGACAGGATCAGCAGCGAACTCACCGTCGTGTCGGCCGACCAAAGTGACCGCGTGACCCGCGAGGCGGTGGTGCGCGATTCGGCTACGTTGTCGGTGACGATCAGGATCGCCCGGCGCCGTTGATTTTCGGGCCCGGTGTAGGCGGGATCGGTTCGAAAGTGGCGGGCCGCGCCGATCAGGGCGCCATCAATGTCGGTACCGCCGTCGAACTTCTCGTGGTCGACTAACTGGCGCAGGAACTGGGTGACCTTCCAGAAATCGGTTTCGGGCGGCAGGACGAAATCGGGCCGCTCGCGGAAGACGGCGACGGCGATGCGGTCGCCCTCCTTCATCACGCGCATGGCATCCCCGGCCGCGCCCGCCAGTTCGCGAATAGCGGGCTTCATGCTGCCGCTGACGTCGAGCAGGAGCAGCAGGTCCAAGGGTTGCGCGCCGTAGTCCACATACTTCAGCTGCATGGGCGCATTCTCGTCCAGCACCCGGAAGTCCGCCTTGGTGAGCCCGGCCACCGGCTTGCCGTCATCGAGAACCAGGGTGTCCAAGCGCACCTGGTTGATGTCGGCGCGGAAGGTGACGGTTTCTTGCGCCAGCACAAATTGTTGCACCAGCACAAGGCAAGCGAGGGCGGTGAGCATCCGCCCCCTTTATACCTCGAATCCAGAGTTGTACCTCGAATCAGGCCGCACCTGCGCTAGGATGCTTCACATGCGACTTGTTCTTGTCTTTGCGATGGCCAGCGCCCTGTGGGCGCAACGCGGCCCGCAGATCCCGCCCGCCGAACTGCTGTGGCCCAACGGCGCGCCCGGCGCTGCCGGCACGGAGGAAGTGGACAAGCCGTCGCTGACGCCCTGGATCGCAAAGAACGGCAACGGCATGGCCGTATTGGTGTGCCCCGGTGGCGGCTATGGCGCACTGGCGGTGGACCATGAGGGCACGCAGATCGCGCAGTGGCTGAACTCGCAAGGCATCACGGCGTTCGTGCTGAAGTACCGGCTGGGACCACGCTATCGTCATCCGGCGCCCTTGCAGGACGCGCAGCAGGCGTTGCGGATCGTGCGGCGGCGGGCGGCGGAGTTCAAGATCAACCCGGACCGCGTGGGCATTATGGGCTTCTCCGCAGGCGGGCATCTGGCGGCCACGGTCGCCACGCATTCCGGCCCCGGCACGCGCCCGGACTTCGCCATTTTGGGCTACCCGGTGATCACCTTCACCAATGAGCCGTATGTCCACAAAGGCTCACGGCGCAACCTGCTGGGCGACACACCGGAGGCGAAGCTGCAGGAAGAGATGTCGAATGAGCTGCAGGTGACGCGCGACACGCCGCCCATCTTTCTGTTCCACACCAACGAGGACACGGGCGTACCGCCGGAGAATAGCGTGCTGTTCTACATGGCGTGCCGCAAGGCGGGCGTGCCGGTGGAGATGCACATCTACGAGAAGGGTCCGCACGGTGTGGGCTTGGCGGCCACGGACATTGCGCTCTCCAGCTGGCCCGCCCGCTTGTCAGACTGGCTGCGGCGGCGGTAAAGGTTAGGCCTTCAGCCAGCGGTCAAACCAGTTGAAGGCTTCTTTTTGCATGTCGGCATCGAACTTGTGCGGGCCGTCGTAGAAGCTGCCCTTATAGCGGTCCGGAGCGCCGGCTTTCTGGTAGACCTCCGTTAGCATACGGTCCGCTCGTTCCATCTCGGGCATGGTGAACAGCGCATCCTGGCGGTTGTTGAGCACCAGCACCGGGTTGGGTGCGCCCAGGCCCAGGATCTCGGGATAGTCCAGGTCTTTGGGCAGGCCCGGGACGTAGCACATCCAGGTGTGGGTATGGCTCTTGTTCAGCACGTAGTCGCGCCAAGTGGTCATCATGCCGACGCAGCAGCTGCACCGGATGCGCTCATCGGCACCGGTGAGCATCACGGTACGCAGGCCGCCGCCGGACAGGCCGGCGCAGCCCAGGCGCGTCGCGTCGACATCGGGGCGAGAGGCCAGATAGTCGAGCGCGCGCTGGTCGTCATTGACGAAGACGCCGGGCCAGGTGATACCGGCGCTGAAGAGGCTTTTGGAGACGAGATGCTCATGCGCGGCGGCGAACTGGTTGTAGCGCAGGATCTCGTCGGGCGCTTCCGGGTTGGCCTCCACCATGTTGTTGCGAATATTGCCGGGCAGATCGGCCAGACGCATGCGGCGGCTGCCGAAGGTGAAGGTATCGTGCACCAGCACGGCATAGCCGCGCTTGGCCAGTTCGTTGGCCCAGGCGAGGCCGCTGTAGTACTGATCCTGGTGCTTCAGCATCAGCGGGTGCGGGTCCTTGGACATGCGCGTGATCTTGCGCAGGCCGAAATACTTGTTGCCGCCGTGATCATGCAGCCCGACGATGCCCGGCAGTTTGCCGGTAGCTTTGGCGGGCTTCAGCAACAGGGCTTCCGTGGGTGGGCCGTAGGGCAACTGCCACTGGAGATGCTCAATGGCCAGGCCGTCGAACTCGATGTGATGCTGTACGGTGGCGACGGGGGTGGGCGACGGGGCCGGCCCCATCAACAGCTCGCGGTAGCGGGCGCGGGCGACGGGACGCCAGGCGGCGGGATCTTTGAACATCGGCTGCCGGAACGACAGACGCGGCGGGTCCGCCATGGACTGTGCGGCCCACTCACCGTAGGCACCGAGCATGTTGGGGGTCATGGATGACATCTTGGCTCCTACGGGGATGCGGTTGCAAGCGGGGCGTTGGCCTTGGGGATCAGAACCGCGTGTAAAAATGGGGGAAGCGGGACGGATGCCCAAGCGATACAGTAGCCGGGAGCTATTCAAGATGGCCGATGTTTTTGGATGGCAGCTGGTGAGCGTCAAGGGCGATCACCATAACTTCAAGCATCCGGACAGCCGGTTTATCGTCACCATCGTTCATCCACAGAAGGATGTGCCGGTGGGCCGGGCGGTTGATACGGTGAAGAAGATCAGACTGGAGGTACGATGAAGCGCTTTCTGATTATGCTGGAGCAAACCGAGGCTGGCTTCGCCGTGCAAGTGCCTGATCTGGCAATTATCACCAGTGGCGACAGCATTGCGGCGGCGAAGGAAGCTGCCATTCAGGCGATCGAGGCGAACCTTGACGGGTATCGCCAATGCGGACAACGCATCCCGGATGGGCAGCCCGTTATGAGCCACCTGCAGAATCCGGAGTTCCAGGACCTGCTATTTGCCTACGTCGAGATAGCCATCCCAGAGCAGCGTATCGCCGCTTAGCGGCTCTGTTCAACCGGTTTCGCCAGCCTGTACTGCATTGCGAACCTCCTGCCGCTGGGCGCTATCCTGTACGCATGCGCTTGGCCGTTGCCCTTTTTGCTGTTTCGCTTGCCGCCGCTCCGCGGACGGTGCTGAATTCGGAGACGCTGTTTGATTGGCGGACGCCGTCTTCGCCGCAAGTCTCACCGGATGGCCAGAAGGTGGCCTATTTGATGGAGACCGAGGACAAGATGGCGGATGTCTTCTACTCGAATTTGTGGATCGTGGATGTGGATGGCAAGAACGCCCGGCCGATCAGCGTGGGTTCGCATCGTGACGCTGCTCCGCGCTGGTCGCCCGATGGTGGGCGGCTGGCCTATGTGTCGAGCAAGGGTGGGCGGCCACAGATCTATGTGCGGTGGATGGACACGGGCGCGGAAGCCAAGATTACTGACCTTGAGACTGCGCCGTCAGCGCTCTCCTGGTCGCCCGATGGGCAATCGATCGCTTATCTGGCGCGCGTCCCGGGCAAGTCATCGTGGAGCATCAAGATGCCCGCCGCGCCTCCGGGAGCCAAGTGGGCTGACGCGCCCACCATCGTCACTAAGCTGAACTGGCGCGCCGACGGCGTGGGCGGCAATGGCAAGACCCCCGAAGGATACGCGCATGTGTTTGTGGTTCCGGCCACCGGCGGCGCATCGCGTCAGATCTCGAGCGGCGACTTTCAGCATGCGGGTGAGCCGGCGTGGTCTGCGGATGGCACGATGCTGTATGTCTCGGGCCGACGCGTGCCGAACGCGGACATGGAACAGTTCGCCGACGACATCTACAGCTTCAATGTGAAGACGGGTGCGGTGAAGCAGTTGACGACGCGCAAGGGACCGGACCTGGCACCCAGTGTCTCGCCCGATGGCCGGCGCATTGCGTATCTGGGCTTTGACGACAAGGGGCAGGCCAACCACAACACCAATCTCTATGTGATGAATCTGGATGGTACGGGCGCGCGTCAATTGGCCACGAATATCGATCGCAACATCGTCTCGCCGCGCTGGATGCCGGATTCCAAGGGGCTGTTCGCGGTGGTCGAAGACAAGGGGCAGGCCCAGGTGCATGCGGTTCCTCTCGATGCGCCCGCCAAGCCGATCACCACCGGCTACTACCGCTTCGCGACCGCCTACGCGAGCCTCGATACTTTCTCCGTCTCCAAGACCGGCACGATTGCTATCTCGCGGACCTCACCGGCGGAGCCCAAGGAGCTGTATGCCTTTAACGCGGCCACTCCGGGTAAGCTGACACGGCTGACGTATTCGAACGACAGTCTACTGGCTGACCGGGAGATTGGCGCGGTGGAAGAGATCAACTATCCCAGCTTTGATGGCAAGAACATCCAGGGCTGGATCATCAAGCCGCCGAACTTTGACCCGGCAAAGAAGTACCCGCTGATTCTCGACATCCACGGCGGACCCTATGCCATGTACGGCATTGAGTTCAACCACCAGATGCAGATCTTCGCGGCCCGCGGCTTTGTGGTGCTCTACACCAACCCGCGCGGCTCGACGGGGTATGGCGAAGCCTTTGGCGACATCATCCATGGCAAGTATCCGGGTGACGACTACAAGGACCTGATGGCCGGTGTCGATGCGGTGCTGGCCAAGGGCTACGTGGACCCCAAGAAGCTCTGCGTCACCGGCGGCAGCGGCGGCGGCATCCTGACAGCCTGGATCGTGACGCAGACCACGCGCTTTGCGGCGGCGGTTTCGCAGTATCCGGTCACCAACTGGATCACGCAGTTTGGCTCTTCTGACATTCCGCTGACGACGGTGCGCTGGATGAAGGGCACTCCGTGGGACAACTTGAAGGCGTATGTGGACCATTCGCCGGTTTTCTTCGTCAACAAGGTGAAGACGCCCACCATGCTCATCACGGGTGAAGAAGATTGGCGCACGCCGATCGTCGAAAGCGAAGAGTTCTACGCCGGGCTGAAGATGAACAACGTGGATACAGTGCTGGTGCGGATTCCGCGCGAACCGCACGGAATCCGCGGCGCCAGCCCCAGCCACCGGATCGCCAAGATCGAGCACATCCTCGGCTGGATGGAGAAGTACGTCAAATAGGCATTGCCGGCTAGAAGCCGCCGACCATGGACGATAGGCTCTCCACCGATCCGTCCAGCACTCGGGCCTGCTGCGCCAGCACCTGCGACGAGGCTGACATTTCTTCTGATTGCGCGGCGATCGATTGGGTGACGACGCTGATCTGGCGCATGGCCGTATCGACGCCGCCGATGCGCAAGTTTTGGCTTTTGGCTTCCGCAACCGTATTGCTGATCGCCTTACTGACGCGTTCGGTGTAGTCGACGATTTGCGCCAGTTCCATGCGGACCTGATGGCTTAAGGCCACGCCTTTCTTGGAATCGCCGATCGACTTGGTGACGATCTCTTCGGTGCTTTTGGCGGCGGTGGCGCAGCGTGTCGCCAGCGCGCGCACTTCGTCAGCCACCACGGCAAACCCGGCCCCGGACTGGCCGGCCCGGGCGGCTTCCACACTGGCGTTCAAAGCCAGCAGATTGGTTTGGAAGGCGATTTCTTCCACTTCCTTCACGATGCGGGCGACACGCTTGTTGGAGGCCTCAATCGCCTCGATCTCGGCGAGCGCCCGCTCCATCTGCTCGGCTGCGGACTCCGCGTACTGGCGCGCCTCTCCGGCCAGGACTTGCGCTTGGCAGGCCTGTTCGGCGCCCTTCTCTACCGCCACCCGCATCTCAGCCAGAGCGGCGGCGGTCTCTTCCGCCGAAGCGGCTTGCTGGGTGGCGCCGGAGGCCAGCGACTCACTCGATTGCGAGATCTGTCCCGAGGCGCTGGTGGATTCACTGCTGGTCTGCTTCACGTCCACCAGGGCCTTGCGAAGCGGGCCGATGATGGAGCGGCGGCTAAACCAGATCAACACGGCGCACACCATACCCGTCACCGGCAACACCCACATCACGGTTTTCAGCATGCCGGCCTGCACCACAGCATCCACGCGGTCCAGGCTGGACTTCAGCACAAAGGCACCATGCACTTCTCCGGCCTTCCAGTTCTCCATCTGAAAGCCCAGCACGTCACGGCCGTCCTTGGTGGTGCTGTTCGCCGGTTCGCCATGGCAGCTCAGGCAATCCGGCGTCAGCTTGATCGGGCGCGCATAGACGATTTCGTTGCGGGCGCTGTTCACCTCAAAGACCTCGGACAGACGTCCCGATTCGAATGAGCTGAGCCAGGCTGCCTCCTCGGGTGTAGGTTGATTCTTGGGGTTGCGCGGGTTGTTCTTGGGGATGCGGAACTGGTAGCCCTCTTGGGCGGCCACCTTCTCGATGGCGCGCCAGGCGGCCACCACGGGCACGGTCTGATAAGCGCCGGTGGTCCGGAAATCGGAGGTGGTCTTGATCTCTTCTAGCATCCGTTCCTGGTTGAACACGTTGGCCTGGCGGAGGCCGGAAATCGACTCGCGGACGTTCTCCGCCTCGAGAATTGCCGTCCGCATGGTGTTGCGGGTCATCTGGATTCCTTGCTCACGGATCACGGTGCGTTGCACCACAATTCCCGCGACAGCCGTCACCACCACGGCCGCCAACGCGCCAACCACAATCTTTGTTCCCAGTGTCACGGTGCCCCCTTCAGAAAGCTATCGGCCACTAGCCCCAAAGCATCACTAAACGTCTCACCTTTTCGTTTAATTTCGCTGAATGGAAGGCGAATTTCCAGCAGGACGGAAAGCGGTCATAAAAGGTCTGTTTTGTCCGTACGCCGGGTAGCGCGACCCAACGCAACGGGGGGGGGAGCGGGGCGGTTCCCCGCGCGCCAAATGTTACGATGAGCGGGTCATGTCGGTTTCTGAATTGTGGCTGGCCGGTGCGCCATCTCTGCCTTCGGCATCTCATCGCGGGCGTGGCCGATGAGCAACAGCCAACTGCACGAACAGCTGGCTCAACATCGCACCCTTGGCACAGCCCCTCCTGAAGAGCTGGCTTGGCTAGCCGGACATGGCGTCGTGCGCCAGTTGAGCCCGGGCGACGTGCTCAGCTCTCCGGGTGCACCGGTCGAGAGTATGTTCGTCATTCTCTCCGGACACCTGGCGATGTCCGCCGACCAAGGTGCCGGCATGACCACGCTGATGGAATGGCGCGGCGGCGACGTCTCCGGTGTCCTCCCCTACTCACGCCTGGTGAGCCCACCAGCGGCGTCCGTGGCGCAGGAGCCTACCGTCATTCTCGCCATTCATCGCGATCATCTGACCGAGATGATCCGCGAATGCCATGAAGTAACGGCGCTGCTGGTGCGCACCCTGGTGGATCGCGCCCGGAACTTTACGTCCAGCGGTATGCACAACGAGAAGATGATTTCCCTCGGCAAGTTGTCCGCGGGCCTCGCTCACGAGCTGAACAACCCAGCCTCAGCCATCGAGCGCAGCGCCGCCTTGCTGGAAGACCGGCTGAACGATGCGGAGCGGGCCGCCCGGGTACTGGGGACGGCGCGGCTGTCCGATGTTCAACTGGCCGCCGTGGACGCCATCCGGACGGCGTGCCTGGCTCAAAACATTCCGGGCGTGCGGTCTCCGCTGGAACAGGCGGAACGCGAAGATGCCATCAGCGATTGGCTGGGAGACCACGGCTTGGATGCTGGACTGGCCGATCTGCTGGCCGAAACACCGGCCACCCTGGACGCGCTGGACCGGCTGGCGGCGGCGGTTCAGGGTCCGGCGCTAGAAGCGGTGCTCAGTTGGGCGGCCTCCGGCTGCGCCGTGAGGGGCTTGGCGACTGAGATCCAGGAAGCGGCCTTGCGCATCTCGGGCCTGGTGGTGGCCATCAAGGGCTTCACGCACATGGATCAAGCAAACGTCGCGCAGCCTGTCGATGTGCGGCTCAGCCTGGCCAACACGGTGGCGGTGCTGAAGTCGAAGGCGCGCGGCAAGTCGGTCGCAGTGACCGTGGAGATTGAGCCCGGCCTGCCGCATGTCCGCGGCTTTGGGGGCGAGCTGAATCAGATCTGGGCGAACCTGATCGACAACGCGCTGGACGCCGTGCCGCAATCGGGTTTGGTGGAAGTGCGCGCGCACCAGGAGGGTGAGCACAAAGTGGTGATCCAGGTGATCGACAACGGCGGCGGCATTCCGGAATCGATCCAGAAGCGCATATTTGACCCCTTCTTCACCACCAAACCGATGGGCGAAGGCACTGGACTGGGTCTCGATATCGTGCGCCGCCTGGTGCGTCACAACCATGGCGACATCTGCGTCAATTCAAAGCCGGGCCGCACGGAGTTTCGCGTCGCGCTGCCCATCGAGCGGCCGATTCATGATGGGGGAAAGAATTGAGTAAACCGTTCCTGCTGATTGTCGATGACGATCCGCAAGTCCTGGCCGCGGTCCGGCGCGACGTCCGGGCCCGCTACCGGGAAACTTACATGGTGGTGGGCGCGACCTCGGGCCAGGAGGCGCTGGACACGATCCGCGAACTCAAGAGCCGGGGCGACGCACTGGCCATGATCATCAGCGATCAGCGGATGCCCGGCATGCTGGGCGTGGAAGTACTGGCACGGTCGCGCGAGTGGTATCCACTGGCCCGGCGCGTGCTGCTGACCGCCTACTCCGACATTGGCGCCGCCGTCCGCGCCATCAATGAAGCGCACCTGGACCACTATCTGTCCAAGCCCTGGGATCCGCCGGAGGAGCGCCTCTACCCGGTGCTCGATGATCTGCTGGATGCCTGGCAGGCGGCTTACCTGCCGGAAGCGACGGGGCTTCGCTTGGTGGGGCATCAATGGTCGCCTCGGTCGCATGAGATCAAGACGTTTCTCGCGAGCAACCTCATCCCTTATCGCTGGCTGGACCTGACGCGGGATCCGGAGGCGCGTGTGCTCCTGGATGCGGCCGGTGTCGGGGCCAACGATCTGCCGGCTTTGTTTTTTGACGATGGCTCGCCGGTACTGCTCAACCCGGAGCCGCGGCAGGTGGCGGAGCGGTTGGGGCGATCGCTGGAGGCTGCGCTGGAGGTCTACGATCTGGTGATCGTGGGTGCGGGGCCGGCGGGTTTGGCGGCCGCGGTATACGGGGCGTCGGAAGGATTGCGGACGTTGCTGCTCGACCGCCATGCGCCAGGCGGACAAGCCGGCACCAGTTCGCGGATCGAGAATTATCTCGGCTTCCCGGCTGGGGTCAGTGGCAGTGAGCTGACGCGGCGGGCGCTGATGCAAGCGCAGCGTTTGGGAGCGGAGTTTCTGGTGCCGCTGGAAGTAACCGCTGTCGAGATTGATGGCGGCTACAAGCACCTGACGCTGGCGGACGGCCGGCAGATTGTCACCCGGGCGCTGCTGGCCGCTACGGGCATGTTCTATCGCGAGCATCCCGCGCCCGGTGTCGCCGAACATACCGGGGCCGGGGTTTACTATGGCGCCGCTACGACAGAAGGCCAGGCGTGCAGTGATCGCCGGGTGATTGTGGTCGGCGGTGGCAACTCCGCCGGACAAGGTGCGGTTTATCTCGCCCGCCATGCCAAGGACGTCCAGATCGTCGTCCGGCGCGATGGCCTGGCCGAAACGATGTCTCAATACTTGATCGACCAGATCGCCGCCACGCCAAACATCCACTTGCGGACACGGACAGAGATTGAACGCGTTGAAGGTGATGGTCACTTGCAGAGGGTCGTGTTCAGCTCGCTCGATGGCGGGTCCCAGGAGACGGTGGAGGCGGATGCGTTGTTCGTCTTCATCGGCACTCACCCCCGGAGCGGCTGGCTTCCAGCCGCCGTGCTGCGCGACGAGAAGGGCTTCGTGCTGACCGGTCGCGATCTGCCCACTCATGATGCGTACTCCCGCACCTGGAAGCAGAAGCGGGAACCGCTGCCGCTAGAGACCAGCGTGCCCGGTGTATTCGCCGCCGGGGATCTGCGCGCCGGGGCGATGAACCGCGTCGCCTCCGCGGTGGGCGAAGGCTCCATGGTGGTGCGCCTGGTGCACGAGTATCTGGCGCTCTGCTAAGAGTGCGGGTGCTGCTTAGCCCTTGGCACTGCCAGAGGCGCCGCCGCTGCTGGCGGAGCTGGCGGTCAAGTGTTTGCGCAATACCTCCAGGCCCGCGCCGACGCTGGTCAGGAAGCCCAGCAGACGGCTGGTGAGCTCTTCTTGCGAGAAGAACAGCACCACGCCCACCAGGACGATCCCGATTGCCCAGGGAGAGATACCCTTGCTGGCTGATTGGGACGCCAGCAGGGCCTCATCGGGAGCTTCCTGCAGCGCACTGACAAAGCGCTGGAACGGAGGTGAGGCGAATTCGATGCGGCCATCGGGCCGCCGGCGCAGCAAGCCGCGGCCCAGAAGCCGGGCGGCGACCGGGCCGGCCGTGGGAGCCACCAGCTTGTGGCGATCCAGGTAGGTGAGGATCGCCTTCTCGTGCACGGAGCAGCTCATCCAGACCGCATCATCTTCGGGAGGAGCGACACCTTCGGGCGGATCCATGCGACGGGATTCCAGCGAGTGGGTGATGCGCTTCCAGCGCGACAACTCGGCTGTGTCCGCAGGCTCACCGGCGGCCCCCGCGCCCCCTGATTGCAGATAACTCAAGGGCTCGATGGACGTGGTGACGACCACCGAACGGCTGGGGGTCCGCATCGCGCCCTCGATCAAGTCCAGGCACATCTTCCGTTGGCTGGCCGTGGCCAGGCAGCTTTGCAGATTGGTGATCAGGATGCCGCCTTCAGGCAATGCCGGCGGCGAGGACACATCGACAGACGCCAGATCGATGCGCGAGTGCTTGGCCCAATAGCCGAGCAACGGTGCATCCGGATAGCCGGGCGATATGTGGATCAGGAAGCGCCCCTGCCAGACGGTGGCGGGCTGATATAAGGGGATCGAAGCTGGCATCTGGAGATCGTCCAGGCGGACGCGCTGCCGGAATGCCCGGCCCCACCACAGAAAGGCGACGACGGCGGCGATCATGCCGAGCCAGAACTCGATGCCCATCCACAGCGTCGGCAACTTGTCGGGGTCAGTCCAGAGGCCCGCAGAGAATAGGTTCCAGGGGATAAAGGCCGGGAGTTTCGAGCGGGCAATGGCCTGATAGTCGTCCTTTCCTGAATCTTGCGCCAGCCATAAATAGTGGGTGCCGTTCTCGGCACCTTGGACACGCCACTCCCAAGGTGGTGGAGAGCCCCCCGGTTGCAGCTGATTCAGCCTCATCTCGAAACCCTCCTGGCGGGCATCAAACGGCAATTCAACCAGCGCCAGTACCAGGATCGGAAACTTGTTCAGGGCGCGCTGAATGGCGGGTGGTTCCTCGTCGAACAAGCGCTGGGGAGCCTTGGGCTGACTTTGGCTGGTGTCCGATCCAATGAACACCGCATCGTCCAGTAGGCCTCCTTCGTCCGCGCATGAGGCCCCCGTCTCCACGGCCTTTGGTTGAAACAAACCGGTGAGCTCGCCTTCGCGCCAGCCGAGCTGAGTTTCCGTCTTCCAGGGGGCCAACGGGCAGGTCTGCTCCTGCTCCCCCTGCATCCTCTTCACGTACGCGATCCGGGCGGACTCCTCCCGCGCCCGCTCCCCGGCGATGGCTTTCGCCTCTTCGAGCCGGGCCGACCCGGACTTCGCGGCGGCCCGTGCCAGTCTCGCGGCGTCAGCTTGCCTCTTCTCGGCTTCAATCGCCTTGACTTCTTCCTTCCAAGCCGCCGCTGAGGTCTCCGATGCCCGGACAAGCCGGGCGGCTTCGGCGGCTATCTTTGTTTCAATGAGCTTGGCGGCCGCCGCCTGCTGTTGCTCCGCGCGTATGCTCTGATCTACTTGTTGATAGGCTTCTGGTGATCGCCTCGCGGCCGCCTCACGTCTGGCGTTGTAAGAATCTTCCCGTTCCTTCCTGATCCGCTCTTCCTGCGCCAGCTGCTCTCCTTTGTCCAAATGCCGTTGGGCCGCGGCGATGGTGATCTGCGTGTTGTAGCCGGCCCCGCCATAAAAGTATGTGGGTGCACAAGTTGAGGTAGTTACTGCTCCGATCCGCAGGGCGGATAGTAACTGCTGGCGGACAAGGCGGCATTCGGTGGCTCCCGGCAGTTCGGCCAGCCTTTGGGCGAGGGCTTCTCCCTGTTGCGTGAAGCCCTCGCTGAGCTCCGATTGCAGCTCGCGCGCATACAGGCCGGCCTCATACTCGTACGACATCTTGCCCAGCCCGAACGTTGGCAGGATGACCAGGCAGACCACCAGTTCCGCCGCCCATAACACCCAACTGCGCGGAGTCCGCCATGCCGGACCCGTCCCGCGTCCTCTCCAGCGGTACTGCGCATATCGAGCCGCCGCCAGCCCGGCCGGCGCGAACACAACCATCCAGTAGTCGTTCATCATCCAGGCGAAGGCCGCCAGCCAGGCGGACGCCGTTACCAGCCAAACCAGGCTGATGCCTCGCCAGGGCCGGGTCAGCGGGATCCGGAGCGCCACCGCGCTGAGCGTCAGAAAGGACACGGCGACGGCAATCGAACTGTAGAAGGTAACTGAACCGGTCGCCCCGTCCAAGCTGCGCCAATAGATCAACATCAGGGCAAAGCCAAAGGCGGCCAGCACCGGGTAACAGGATCCGTGCGGTGCCCACCAAGCTGCTTCGAGCAGCAATGCCGGCATGAACCGCCGCCTCCAGCGGCCCAATAGGTACAGCACGCCCCCAGCGATGACGAGCACCGCGACCGAGTAACACACAAACAATGCCAGTGCGCCAACCATCGCCTGCGCGCGGACCACGCGTACGGGTTCCAGCTTCCGGTACACCACCAGGGTCCAGGGCACCTGTCCCAGCCCCGGCAGCGGTGCGACCAGCATCCGGTGCGCGCCTCCGGAATAGTTGGTACTGATGGACGCTGTCGCCCGCCGTTCCACCACCTGGGCTAACTCGGGCACTTCCGGGCACTCCTCAAACAGGTTCTCCACCATGACGCGGCTGGGTTCAGAGTGGAACAAGACCTTGCCCGCGGAGTCGATTACGGCAAAGCCGAACTCCGCCGGCAGCACCGGGCTCTCAAGGGAGGGGAGTGTCACGGCCAGATTGGCCACCGGCAAGCGCTGCTCCTTGACCTGCTCCTGGTCCAGCTTGGATCTTACGGCCAGCATGGTGACCATGCGCCCGGTGGTTCGAGAGAGTACGCGCTCGACCGCGAATGGTCCGGCGCCCGCCGTGAGTGGTGGGAGCAGGTGGTCTTCCATGACATTCCGGAAATACTGCCGATCACTGACTGTGATCGGCCGGGCCGGCTCCTTTGATGTCGTCCAGCGGAAATCCTTTTGGCCGTTGGCATTGATCCAGTCGGCGTATTCAAACGGGAAGACGATCTCATTCGGCTTCAGGACACTGAGTAGCCGGACGGCCGAAGAGTCACCCTCTTCTGTTTCCAGCCGCTTGTCATACGCCCGTTTGTCGAGTATTTCAAGTTGCTTCAAGGCCAGTTTCAGTTCATGACTGACATTGGAGCCAATCTCCTCGGCTAAGATTGCCAGCCGCCCATCCGTCCGCACATCCGCGAAGCTGCGGATAAAGAAATACAGACCCAGGATGGTCATCACCAGCACAATCCCCATCGAACAAGCCGCGGCGATCACCAGATAGCCTTGCCGCAGTGGCTCGGCGGAGGACATCAACCACAACCGCGGCAGCGGCCAACTCAGGGCCACCAGCAGGACCACTAGGGGGAGGACAAGAAGCAAACCCTGGGGACCCGAACTCTCCCAAGGCGTATTGGCTTCCGATAGTCCGACAAGAAACCAATCGCCCTGGCCGGTGTCGTTGGCCGCGGACAACCGGAGCCGAAGAGGCTGTACGTAGACCGAGTACTCCTGGTCGCCAATCGACTTGATGGAGTGCGTGGAGGCAGTTGGCACATGTTGCCCGGGACCTGCGGGAACGGAGGCCTTGGGGGCGGCATCCGACTTGGCCGGAGAGGGCGCTTCCTTGGCTGGAGCAGCCTTGAAGAGGAAGTCGAGGTCGGTGAACCTCATCTTTGCCTGGTCCGTCTGATAGAGAACAGTTCCGTTTCGTTCCGCCAATATAACCGCCGAGAAGACGTCCTTCCGCAGCGATTGTTCCACCACCTTACCGAGATCGGAGTACGCGCAGGCATCCCCATTCTTTGTCCGGCGGAAATGCAGTTTCAGCTTGCCCGCTTCCTTGGTGACGCTAAAGTTGGTCCCGCCGGCAGGGCAGTCCTCCGTGTCGAGATTATTCACGACGCCGAACTTGTTGGCGGCAACCGAGGCGCTATTGGTTTTCTCTTTGGCCCCGATGTAGGCCCAGCGGTCCACGGCTTCGTCGAAGTTGGAGATCCGAGCCTCTATCTGGTTGGCCATATGTCCCAGCCAACGCATGTTGCGCTCTTCCAGCGCCCGCTTCTGGGATGCTCCGTTCACCAGCAGCCAGCCGACGATCGCGGCCGGTACGAGGATGGCCACCACCAGGCGCGCGCTTACGCGCCAGCCGCTGCTCAAGTTGCCCAGACCAAACATCGACATCAGATTCTCCCCAGACGCCAGCTTCCCCGGGAGAGGTCCCCCCGAGTTTTTGAATGAGCTGAGCCTAACACTTTCAGGCCCAGTAGCCTAGCCGCCTCAATACAGTTGTGTTCGGCTGGACGCTTCCGTTGCATCCGCGCTTGAAGGCGCGCCGGGCCTCTGGCTTCGCGATACGATAAGCGCGATGCTGATTCGTACACTCACCACCTTGTTTGTCCTGCTGACGGCCTTGAGCGCGCAGACCGGTCTTGATTCCGCGCGGCTGTCGCGCATTCCGGTCCGGATGAAGGAGTTTGTCGATGCCGGGACGATGGCGGGAACGGTGACACTGGTGGCCCGCCACG
The DNA here is from genome assembly GCA_026394075.1 of Acidobacteriota bacterium. Taxonomy (GTDB): domain Bacteria; phylum Acidobacteriota; class Terriglobia; order Bryobacterales; family Bryobacteraceae; genus JAPKYZ01. The sequence goes on along the minus strand of JAPKYX010000048.1, from coordinate 5,942 downwards.
GCAAAGTGGCGGCGCTGCATGCCACTGGCTACACCGACATCGAGACGAAGCAGCCGATCAAAACCGACGCCATCTTCCAGCTGCATTCCATGACCAAGCCCGTGGTGGCGATGGCCGCGATGATGCTGGCGGAGGAGGGGAAGCTGGCGCTGAATGATCCGGTGGAAAAGCACCTGCCGGAGTTCCGCGGGCAGCGGTTGCTGGTGGGCGACACGCTGAAGAAGCCGGCGCGTCGGATCACCGTGCGGGATCTGATGATGCATACCTCCGGCCTGCCGCTGAACCCACCAGCTGGGATCGGCGAACTGCATGGCGCGCTGCACAAGACGCTGGCCGAAGTGGTGCTGGTGATCTCGCAGGCGCCACTGGAATTCGAGCCCGGGACAAAGTGGCAGTACAGCAACACCGGCATTGCGTCACTGGCGCGGATTGTCGAAGTGCTGGGCGGGATGCCGTTTGAGCAGTTTCTCGAGAAGCGGATCTTCGCGCCGCTGGGCATGAAAGACACCTTCATCTACCCACCGAAAGAGAAGTGGGGCCGGATGCCCACGGCCTACATCCTGAAGGACGGCAAGCCGCTGAAGTACACGGCGGATCCGCTGGGCGAGGGCGCGATGAAGTTCCGCGATGGGGCGAAGTATCCGCTGCCCGAAGGCGGCCTGTATTCGACCGCGAGCGATCTGTTCTTGCTCTACCAGATGCTGCTGAACGGCGGCCAGTTGAACGGCGTGCGCATCCTGTCGAAGCATTCGATCGAGACGATGACGCAGGTGGGCACGGGCGAGCTCTACACGAATGGGCCGGGCATGGCCTACGGATTGGCGTGGGCGGTGGCCAAGGATGGTGCGGCCGCACCGTTGTCGATCGGCACGTATGGCCATGGCGGGCGCTACGGCACGTACTGCTTGATTGACCCGAAGAAGAATCTGATCGGCATCTTCATGATCCACCGCGAAGGCGGCAGCGATGAGCGCAATGCGTTCGTGAATATCGCTTATTCGGCGTTGGTGGACTAGCGATGCGGTGTGTCGCCGTTCTCCTGACGGTCATGTCCCTGGGTGGCTCCTCTGTGCGTGCGCAGCCCAAGCCCGCCTCTCTTTATGAGCGCGTCGGCCGCTACGACACCATTGCGGTGATTGCGGACGAGTATCTGAAAGGCCTCCGGGCCGATCCCAAGTTCGCGCGCTTTGCGGGACGGGGCGCGGATTCGCTGAAGCGTGGGCGGCAATTGCTGAAGGATCAACTTTGCGCGATGGCCGGTGGTCCGTGCACGTATGTGGGCCGCGATATGAAGACGGTGCATGGCGGCTTGGGGATCAACGCGCAGGAGTGGCAAGCCAACATGGACTACATGGCGGCGGCGCTGGACAAGGCTCAGGTGAAGGGCACGGAGAAGGCGGAGTTTTTGAAGATGGTGGACGCGCTGAAGCCCGAGATCGCGGAGAAGTAGCTACCAGGGCTCTACCGAGACGCCGGGAACGCGCTGAAACTCGCGGGTGTTGCGGGTGACGACGGTTAGCCCGTGGGTACTGGCGATGGCGGCGATCATGAGGTCGTTGGGCCCGATCTTCTGGCCTTGTTGTTCGAGCGAGGCGCGGATCTGGCCATAGTGGTCGGCGGCTTGGTCGTCGAAGGGTAGCGAGGCGATGGGTCTCAGAAAATTGAGGGTCGTTTGGACGTTCTGTGCTGGCGCGGCCGACTTGTAGGCTCCCGTCATCAACTCCGCCCGGGTGACCGCAGGCACAAACACCTCATCCGGGCGGAACTGGGCCAATCGTCGGAGGGCGTCTGGATGGCTCCGCAGGCAGCCCACGCAAAAGTCGCTATCGAGCAGGAAGCTCATAGGTTGAGCGGCTCGATCTCTTCGAGTACGCCCTGGTCGGGCCGTTCCAGGTCGCCGATCCACTTTCCCGCGAATGACTCAAAGTATCCCGGCGGCCATCCCGTTCTGACGTCCTTGGACACAATCTCAGCAATGTAGCGCGACACCGGCAACTTGCGCACCTTCGCCCGGCGCTTCAACTCGTCGGCGGTGGATTGGGGGACGTAGAAATTGAGCTGGGGCATGGGGCAAGTATAGCAAGTATACTTGCCATTGGTGCCAGAACTACGAGCGCCACTTCCTAATGTTGGCTTGCAGCTGCTTGCCTTCTTCCTCAGACATGATCCCTCGGCTGGCTTCCAGTACGGCGAAGGTTCGAGCGCGCCGCTCCTCTGTCTCGGCATCGACGTAGCGGTTTTCAAGCCGTCGCATCTTGAGCCCCAAAAAGCAAAACCGCCCGAGCCTAAGCCCGGGCGGTCTTTTGAATCAGTAGCTCGCGGGCGAACTAGTCGCCCATGGAGCCGACTTCTTCCTGCTTTTCGGTAGTGGCCGGCTTGATGGAACCCAGGGAGACGAAGCCTTCCTGCTCTGGAGCCTTCAGCACGTGCTTCTTGTAGAGCTGCATCATGCGGTCGTTTTCTTCCTGCTCCTTGATCTTCTGCGCGCGGGCGCGCAGCTTCTCTTCGCGGGAGTTCTTGGCCACACCGATGTCGTCGAGATCGTGCTGCTTGCCCTTCTGGACGTCTTCGGTGCGGAGGACGACGTAGCGGTCGAGTTCGCCCGCTTCCATTTCCACGTTCTTACCACCGGCGTAGATCTTGTGGCGGCCGCGGTCTTCGTACCACTTGGTGAGGGTGGCCGTCATGTGCATCTTCTCGATGATGTTGCGCCAGCCGATGCCCGTGTTGTAGGCGCAGAAGCTGATCTCGCCTTCCTGGGTGGCGTAGGGGATGATGCACTGTTCGGTGCGGCGGAAGTCGTAATTGAACAGATCCTGGAACCACATGCCGGCGATGAACAGGAAGTTCCAACGGTCCGCGCGACGCTTTTCGATGTCGGTCATCGTGCGGTCGGCGGTCACCTTGCCGTACTTGCGGCCGGTGACACCGAAGCACTTGTCGAACTTCGCCATCATGTCGGTCAGCTTGAAGTGGGTCGGGGTCTTGAACGGATCGTAGTTGCGCATCAAGGCCAGGGCGACGCCGATACCGGACATCACTTTGCCACGGGCGCCGTCGTTGATCTTCTTGATGTCTTCGGCCAGCTGGACGGCATTGAGGAACGCGGTCACCGGTACGGCTTCCTTGGTTTCCTTGTCGCACATCACCGCAAAGCCGGTGCCACAGTTGGGGTGGCAGCCACAGGAGAGCTGGCCCCATTCCGACGCCGGTCCGTGGATCAGGTCGGCAAAGTCGGAGAAGGTGGACATGAACGAGATGGGGAACCAGTCGCGGAGGGGCTCGCCCAGGCCGGTCTGGTTTTTCACGTCATGTGCCAAGTGCGACAGCGTGTAGCGCTGCGCCATACGGCGTTCAGCGGTGACGGCTTCGTCGCGGCCGGTAAAGCTGACTGGCTGGAAGCTCAAGAACGGGATCTTCTTGGGGTTGTCGAGCGCGAAGCGGACCACGCTGCCCACCTGCTCGTTATTGATGCCGTTGATGATCGTGATCACCGGCACAATGTCGATACCGGCCGAGTGGGCGTTCTCGATGGCGCGCAGCTTCACGTCGAACAGGTTGCCGACGGCGCGGTGCGAGTTCGGCTCATTGCCGATGCCGTCGAACTGGAGATAGAGATAGCGGAGGCCGGCTTCGGCCGCCTGGCGCGAAAATTCCGGGCTCTTGGCAAACTCAATACCGTTGGTGGCGGCCTGAACTGAGTTGTAGCCCACCTTGCGGGAGTAACGGACGGCGTCCAGGAAGAACGGCGACAGCGTCGGCTCACCACCGGAGAACTGCACCGACATCTGGCGGCGCGGCTTGATCTTCAGGGCGTTGTCGAGAAGCGTGGTGATGTCGTCCCAGGTCAATTCATGAACGAAGCCAACCTGGTTGGCGTCCATGAAGCAGGGGTCGCACATCATGTTGCAGCGATTGGTCAAGTCGACCGTCAACACCGAACCGCGGCCATGCTTAATGGTGGACGTGCCGTGGTTGTGGAGGTCTTCGTCGTTGTGGGCGCGGATGTCGCGTCCGGGGAATACCTTTTCCAGATGAGCGAAGAACGCCGAGTCGATCGCCATCAAGTCTTCAAACTTGCCGTGGACGGGGCATTCCTTCACCATCCAGATCTGGCCGTCACGCTCAATCACTTGAGCCTTAATCTCGCCGACCTTTTCGTTCTTGAGAATTTCCACCGGCAGCTCGCCGTTGAGGATCTTCTCGCGAGCTTCCGGAACGCACTTCGGGCACAGCGAATCCGTGGTACGCGGCCAGCCCAGGGGCGGCTTCGACTTCTGGTACGACTTCAGCAGCGGCTTGTCCGACCACTTGGGGGTGAAGGACGGGTTCTGGCTGATGCTGTTGATCTTGTCAAACACCTGCCAGGCGCCATTGGCGGCGACCGTGAGAGCTTTCTCGACGTACTTGATAGGCTTAGCCATAATTTGTCTGCCTGATTCTCCTGGTTGAGGCTTTAGCCTCGAACGAAAAGTGTAGTACGTTTCCGTACAGGGGTCGAGAACGGGCCAGCGAAATGGTGAAAACTCTGGCCTGATGGGGAAAAATCGACGCGAATGGGGGATGGCCCAGCGAAGCGCCAGCGATTCAAGTTTGGGCCTCCAGGGAAGCGAACCGCCAGCGATTCAACGTTTTGGCCAGATGAGTGACCTGTTGCCGGACGGCGGCACAACCTCGCCTGCTCAACAATTCTCTTGCGTACGGTATGAGCTACGGATAGACTTGTCCCACACGGGTCTACATGAAGAAGACACTTACCATTTTACTGTGTGCGCTTGCGCTCACCCTTCCAGCTGCCGCCCAGGTCCTTTACGGCTCACTGACCGGCAACGTAACAGATCCCACCGGCGCGGCGGTGCCCGCGGCCAAGGTGGAGGCCGTCAATATGAACACTGGCGTGACGCGCCAGGTGACGACCGACGACCGCGGATCCTTTCAGTTCAACGATTTGCAGGCGGGTCGATACAAAGTAACGATCGCCGCGGCGGCGTTCAGCCCGGTCACCCAGGAGAATGTTCCGATCGATGTGAACACTATCCGGCGTCTGGACGTCAAGGTCCAAGTGGCGCAGGTGACGGAGACCATCAATGTCTCGGCGAATGCGCTTTCCTTGCAGACCGACCGGGCCGACATCAACAACTCGATCGACAAGTCGCAAGTACAGAACCTGCCATTTGCCGGCAACCAGGGGCGCAACTTCCAGAATCTTTATAAGATTCTTCCCGGCTTTAGTCCGCCCACTGAATTGCACTCCGACGCGGGTAATCCCCAGCGTTCGCTGGGCACCAATGTCAACGGTGCTTCCTATTCGAACAACAACACGCGTCTGGATGGTGCGACGGTCAGCTACCCTTGGCTTCCGCACATCATTGCCTATGTCCCGCCGGCGGAAGCAATCGAGACGGTCAACCTGGTGTCGAACAGCTTTGACGCCGAACAGGGCATGGCGGGCGGTTCGGCGATCAACGTATCCATCAAGTCCGGCACCAACCAGTACCATGGCAGCGCGCACTGGTATCACACCAACAGCAAGGTGCAGGCCAAGAACTTCTTCTTTGTCGGCGCACAACTGCCCAAGAATCTTTTGAATCAGGTGGGCGGCACTTTTGGTGGCCCAGTGATCAAGAACAAGCTGTTCTTCTTTGCCAACTGGGAGCGGACCACGCGCCGTCAATATGCACAGGCGTTCCGGACACTGCCCACGGCGGCGCTGCGGCAGGGCAACTTTAACGGCACCGGCGCGACCATCTACGACCCATCCACCGGCACGGTGAATGGCGTCGGACGGCTGCCGTTTGCCGATTCGCGCATTCCGGCGGCACTGTTTGACCCGGCGGCGGTGAAGATGACTTCGCTGATCCCGAACCCGAACCTGGACGGGACGATCCAGAACAACTACTTTGCTCCGGGCAACTACACGTTTGACCGCAATAACGCCGATT
>JAPKYX010000059.1 GCA_026394075.1 Acidobacteriota bacterium | reverse complement strand
CTGCTACATGAATGCGCCCGAAGGCGCCGCGTTTGTGCCGGACACGCATCCGGAAACGCTGGCCACCGCCATCAAAATCGGCGACCCCGTCTCCTGGCCCAAGGCCGAGCGCGTGATCCGCGAAACCAACGGCGTAGTGGAGTTCGCCACCGAACAAGAGATCGCCGACGCCAAAGCCGTCATCGGAGCCTGCGGCATCGGCTGCGAACCCGCGTCCGCCGCAACGCTGGCCGGTATCAAGAAGCTCCGCACGCGGAACGTGATCGCGAAATCTGATCGCGTCGTGGCCGTGCTGACTGGCAACGTCTTGAAGGACCCGGACTACATCTACCGCTATCACACTGGCCAACTGAAAGCGCCCGATGAGACGCCCATTGCGCCCAACTTCGGCAATCGCCCCGTGGTGGTGGCCAACGACTTTGACCAGATCGCGGCAATGCTGGAACACGGCCGCTAAGGCCGTCCAAGCCATGCGAACTCGTGGCCGCACGCTCAGCCGGTGCTCATGCTGAGGTGGCTGGAATACCTCCTAGCGCGCGGCGTGCTCTCGAGCCTCGCCGTCGGCCCGCCGGCCCTAGCCCGCTTCTACGCCGGCCTGCTGGACCGGCTGGTGCCTCGCCTGCGCCGCATCGCGCTTCGCAATCTGGCTGTGACCGGCATGCCACTTCAAACGGCCGATGGCGTCTATGAATCCATCGCCCGCCTGCTCTATGGCTTTGCGCGGCTGCCGCAAATCAACCAGAGCAATGTCCACCAATGGATCCGCTACGAAGGCTTTGAGCATTTTGAAGAAGCCAAGCGCCGCGGCAAAGGCGTGCTGTTCGCCACCGGACATCTGGGCAACTGGGAACTCTCCGCGTACGCCCACGCGCTGATGACGGAGCCGATGTACGTCGTCGTCCGGCCGCTCGACAACCCCCGCATCGACCGTTTGGTGGAACAGCGCCGGTCCGGCAGCGGCAACCGCATCATCGGCAAAAAGGACCTGCTGCGCGGCGTCCTGAAGGCATTGGCCGCCAACGAAGCGGTGGGCATTTTGCTCGATCAGAACGCCGGCCTGGACGACGGCGTGTTCGTCGATTTCTTTGGCCTCAAAGCTTCAGCCAATGTGGGCTTCACCAAACTCGCCCAACGCACCGGCGCGGCCGTGATTCCGGGCTTTGCAGTCTGGTCACCGGCGGAGCGGCGCTACATCCTGCGCTTCTACCCGATCGTCGAAATGACCGGTGATATCGTGGCCGATACGCAGTCGCTGCAAGCAGCACTCGAAGCCGCGATCCGCGAGTACCCGGACCAGTGGCTTTGGATCCATCGCCGCTGGAAAACCCGCCCCCCCGGCGAGCCACCGCTCTACTAGGCGGCCTCGCCAGTAGCCGCTGAGCGCTCAACTTGCGACAATGGGTCGAGATGATTGAACATTTGCGCCCTGGCGCGCATGCCCGCAACACCCGTGTCGTTTTGTTTGACTTCGATGGCACGCTGTCCCTGATCCGTTCCGGTTGGGTGGAAGTGATGGTCCCGATGATGGTGGAGATCCTGGCCGATCTCAAAAGTGGTGAGAGCGAAGAAGAGCTCCGCACCGTCGTCGAAGAATACGTCGGGCGCCTGACGGGCAAAGAGACCATCTACCAGATGATCGAATTCGCCGGCCACATCGAAAAGCGCGGCGGGCAGCCGGAAGACCCCAAGGTCTACAAGAAGATGTACCTGGACCGGCTGTGGGACATCATCAAGGACCGTGTCGATGCGCTGCGCACCGGCAAAGCATCGCCCGAACAGTATCTCGTCCCCGGCTCCCGTCAGTTGCTGGAAACGCTGAAGGCTCGCGGCCTGAAGCTCTACCTGGCCAGCGGCACCGACGAAGAGTTCGTCAAGGACGAGGCGCGGCTGCTGGATGTCTACCGTTACTTTGACGGCGTCTACGGCGCGCTCGACGATTACAAGAGCTTCTCCAAGGCCATCCTGATCAAGCGCATCATCGAGTCAGCCGAGTATTCCGGGCCCGAATTCTTGGGCTTTGGCGATGGCTACGTCGAGATCGAGAACGTGAAGGAAGTGGGCGGCGTTGCCGTGGGTGTGGCCAGCAAGGAGCCGGAGTGCCTGGAGATCGACTCCTGGAAGCGGGACCGGTTGGCCGGCGTGGGTGCGGACTGGATGGTGGCCAACTATCTGGCGCACGACCAGTTGATGCAGACCTTGTTCCACTAGGACATCCGCCTTGAGCCGCTACCGTACCTTTGACCGCTCCCGGCTGAGCATACTGCCGCTGGCTGAGCGCACGAACGATCTACCGCTGGAGCGCTGGCTATCGCTTGACGAGCCCGTGCCCGCCTTTGAGCATCCCGACTTGGCCACCATTGCCTCGCGCCTGAAGGCCGCGCAGGAGTTGGGCTCGACGCGGCTGCTGATCATGGGCGCGCATGTCTTGCGGGCGGGCGTCAACCGCCACTTGATCGACCTGATGGAACGCGGCGCGATCGACCACATCGCCATGAACGGTGCGGGTGCCATCCACGACTACGAAGTGGCCCGCATCGGGGCCACCACCGAAAGCGTGGCGCGCTATATCGCCAGCGGCCAGTTCGGACTGTGGCAGGAAACCGGCGAACTGAACGATTGGATCAGTGAAGCGGCGGCGCTGGAGTTGGGCCTGGGCGAGAACATCGGCCGCCGCATCGCCTCCAGCAGCTACCCGCACAAGGACTTGAGCGTGTTCGCCGCCGCCTACCGGCTGGGCGTTCCCGTAACGGTGCATGTGGGTGTCGGATACGACATCCTGCATGAACATCCCAACTGCGATGGTGCCGCCCTGGGTTCGGCCAGCTATCGCGATTTCCTGATTCTGGCCGCCACGATGGAGCGCCTGGAAGGCGGCGTGATGCTGAACTTCGGCTCCGCCATCATGGGGCCGGAGGTCTACTTGAAAGCGCTGGCGATGTCGCGCAATGTCGCCCATCAGCACCATCGCACCATCAAGAACTTCTCGACCGCCGTCTTTGATCTGGTGCCCATCCGCGGCGACATCCATCGCGAACTCCCCAAGTCCGACCCCGGTTATTATTTCCGCCCCCACAAGACCATCCTGGTCCGCACCGTGGCCGATGGCGGCGAAAGCTTCTACGTCTGTGGTGACCATCGCGCGACCCTGCCCGCCCTGCGCCGTGCGATCATCGCCGCGCCGGAGGCCCTGGAGACGGCATGACGGTAGCGGAGATTGTCGGCGCATTCCCGCGCTTGTCAGTGTTGGTGGTGGGCGATATTTGCCTGGACCACTGGTGCACGTACGACCCCAACGAAGCGGAGCCGTCCCGGGAAACGGGCATCCCACGCATCGCCGTCACCTCCACCATCGCCACGCCGGGCGCGGCCGGTACGGTGGCCAACAATCTGGTGACGCTGGGGGCGCGCGAAGTGGCCGTGATGGGTGTGGTGGGCGACGATGGCCACGGCTACGAACTGATGCAGAAGTTAGGCCAATGCCACATCGGGACCGACCTGGTTTGCCGCACGCCGCTCATCAGCACGTTCACTTATACGAAACTGCTGAACTCGCAGACCGGTGAAGAGGATCGGCCCCGCGTCGATTTCATCAATACCGCGCCCCTGCCCGACTCCATCGAACAGGATTTGGCCGACCGCGTGATGGCCCACGCTCAACACTTTGATGTGGTGATCATCAGCGATCAGGCGGAGACCAGCGCGGGTGGCGTGGTGACGCCGCGGATTCGTGAGGCGCTTTCGGAAGTGGCCCGCGCGAACCCCGGGCGCGTCTTTTGGGCGGATTCCCGCCGGCGCCTCGAACATTTCCGCCACATCACGCTCAAGCCCAATGAAGACGAAGTGCTCGCGGCATTTCGGCGCGCCAGCCTGGCCAGTTTTGCCGAACTCCGTGCGCACACTCATGCCCCAGCTTTGATCGTCACCAGCGGCGGCACGGGTGCCAAGGTGACCACGGCCGCGGGCGAATGGCACGTCCCCACGCGGACCGTGACGCACCCAGTGGACATCTGCGGCGCGGGCGATAGTTTCAACGCCGGTGGCGCGCTCACACTCGCCATCACGGGTGACCCGCTGCAGGCCGCCTACGTTGGCAATCTGGTGGCCTCGATCACGATCATGCAAAAGGGCACGGGCTCCGCCACGCCACAGCAGGTGATCGCCGCGGCGCAAGAGGTTCCCGGGCCGGTATGCTGACACTCGCGCTCGACATCGGCGGCACCAAATTCTCAGCTGCTTTGTTTGACGACAACCGCATGATCCGCCGCCACAGCCAGGCGACCGACCGTGAGGGCGGCATGGAATGGATGCTGGCGCAACTGGCAGCCCTGGGCCAGAGTTGGCAGCCGTTTGACCGCTGCGGCATCGGTTTCGGCGGCCCGGTCTTGTTCGATCAGCAGCGCGTAGCGCTTTCAACGCACGTCGGCGGCTGGAGCGATTTCGATTTCACGGCCTGGGCGGCGTCTCAGTTTGGCGTGCCCACCGTGATGGACAACGATGCCAACGTGGGCGCGATAGGCGAAGGTGTCCATGGAGCGGGCCGGGGCTGCCGGCCGCTGTTCTATATGACGCTTTCCACCGGCATCGGCGGCGGCATCCTGGGTGAGCACGGTGTCTGGCGCGGTGCCGATTCCTATGCCGGCGAACTGGGCCACTTGACGATTCACCCCGGCGGCCCGGAATGCCTGTGCGGTGCGCGCGGCTGCTTTGAACGGATGTGCTGCGGCCTGTGGCTGGAACGCGACCACGGCCAATCAGCCAAGCAATTGATGACCCAGCCCGAGTTTGTCAGCCGCTACGTCGTCGACCTGACGCTGGGCCTGAAGGCCGCGCTGATGATCCTGAACCCCGCCCGCATCGTCATCGGCGGCGGCATCAGCAAAGCGGGCGATGCGCTTTTTGTACCCTTGCGCCAGGAGTTGGCGCGTCAAATGACCAGCTGGTCGCGTGCCCGCGTGGACGTGGTACCGGCCCAATTGGGCGATGACAGCGTGCTCTACGGTGCGCTTGAGTTAGCTAAGGAGATAACACTATGAACGCTGCGAATTTCGCCTCTGACTACCGGACGGGCCTGCTCAAGGCGCTGGACACGATTGACCTCCTGAAAGTGGAGCAGGCCGCACAGTGGCTCACCGAAGCCCGCGACCAGGACCGCCAGATCTTCACCTGCGGCAACGGCGGCAGCGCCGCCACCGCGTCCCACTTTGTCACCGACATGGTGAAAGGGGCCAGCTACGGCAAGGCCAAGCGCTTCCGCATCATGGCGCTGACTGATTCGGCGCCCACCATGACGGCCTATGGCAACGATCTGTCTTACGACCACGTCTTCGTCGAGCACTTGAAGAACTTCGCCCGCCCCGGCGATGTCGTGATGGCCATTTCCGGCTCCGGCAATTCGCCCAACGTGCTCCGCGCCATCGAATACGGCAATGAGATCGGCTGTAAGACGATCGGCTTAAGTGGCCGCGGCGGAGGCCGCCTGGGGGAACTGGCGCAACTGCACATCAATGTGGCGGAACAGCACATGGGCCGCATCGAAGATGGCCATCACATCATTTGCCACATGCTGTGCTACTACTTCATGGACGCGGAATAGCGCGAAACCCTTACACTAAAGACAACAATGTTTTTGAAGATTCTGGCCCACCCGATTTTCTCGACGCTCAATTTCCATATGCCGATGATCGTCGATCTTTCGCATCCCGTGGTGATGCTGCAGGGAGAAAACGGGTCGGGCAAATCCACCCTTCTCCATTCCATCTACCACGCCCTGCGTGGCGAAGAGATTGACGGCTTCATCTACCGGTGGCAGGGCAAGCCGGAAGGCACGCAGTTTTTCCTGTTCGACGCCGAACAGCACAACCCGCGCATGCAGATGGAATTCTTCAAGGACAATCCGCAGATGATGGAGTTCCTGCAGATGGCCAGCCATGGACAAGTGATGCTGGCCATGTTCAAGGAAAACTTCCCGACACTGCCCGAAGGCACGATCCTGTTGCTGGATGAGCCGGAGATGGCGCTGTCGATGTCCAACCAGCAGCGCATCCTGAAGATGCTGCTGGAGCTGGCCGAAAAGAAGAAGTTCCGCATCATCTGCGCCACGCATTCACCCGTGCTGATCGGGGCCAAGGAAACCTACGTCATCAACCTCGACAACCACACCAACAAAAACGTCGCGGACATGACCATGGGCGTCCAGGGCGCCTCGACCATTCAGTAGTGTCCCGGCCGCCCCGCGGCTGGCATTACAGCACCAGACTGGATCGAATCGGGCTCGACCCAGTCTGGCCTTGACCACAGCTAGATGCGACGGAGTTCGCCCGATAGATTCGAACCCTTATCGGTGGAAGTCGTAAAGACGCTACCTCCATTGGTGGACACCACAAAATCCAAGGTCGAGACGATGCCATCGGCTAGAACGGTCGTCATCGTGCCGGTGCAATCCGCATTCAGCGAATAGGTGCCGGAGCTGGACAAATTGCGCTGCACCACACCAGCGGTCACCGTCGTTTGGGCAACCACCACAAACTTTCCAGCACCATCGAAGATCTGCACTCCAATCACGGAAATATTGCCCGTGCCATCAATGCTTCCGCTGAGGCGGAAGCCATAGGCGCTGGTCAGCGAGCGGGTGGTGCACGTATTCTGTGCTTGCGCCGCCGGCATCGCCAGCAGGATCACGAGGGCCAAACCGGCCACGCGAGAGAGATTGATCAATTGTTTCATGCGAATTTTCTCCATTCAAAGACATCGGTCACCTAGCCGAAGTTGCAGTCCGAGGCCCAGAACCGCAGCCCGGAAGGCAAGTGATGGCAATAGAAGGAGTAGCGCCCCGCGGCGTTCCGCCTTCAATCGGCCCGCCCGCTAACCGCTTCCGTTCGCCCTGGACCAAACGACCATATTTGACCGTCGCTCCGCTGGTATGCCGGGGCGCAAACAACCGGCCTGCCTGGTCCTCAAAAACCGGCACAGCCGGGCCCGGAAACGGGCGCGCCGCCCCCGATCTTTGGCGATTTCTTCCCGCCGGGCGTCAATATTCGGTCACCCGTTCCGATGAGGCTAACTGAGTATGTTTGCCATCATTGGAATCGTCGTCGTCTTTGGTGCCGTCATCGGCGGGTTTATGCTGTCCCACGGGCAGCTGCCGGTCTTGTGGCAGCCCAACGAATTCATCGTCATTTTCGGCGCGGCCCTGGGCACGCTGCTGATCGCCAATCCCATGAACATTGTCATCGGCGTGTTCAAGGGCATGATCGGCATCCTGAAGGGCAGCCCCTACAACAAGAAGTTCTACCTCGACGCACTGAAGATGTTGAACGAGATCTTCGCCTATGCCCGCAAGAATGGCATGGCCAAGCTGGAACAGGACGTCGACGACCCGCACAAGAGCGCGCTGTTCTCCAAGTACCCGGCGCTGGCCAAAAACCACCACGCGCTCGACTTTGTCTGCGACTCGCTGCGCACGGCCATCTCGGGCGGCATCGGCCACTTTGAGCTGGACCAGACCATGGAAGGTGAGATTGATCTGCACCACCATGAATCCTCGCAGCCCATCACGGCCTTGAACTCCGTCGCCGACGCGCTGCCGGGCCTGGGCATTGTGGCCGCGGTGCTGGGTATCGTCATCACCATGGGCGCCCTGGGCGGGCCCCCGGAAGAGATCGGCCACCACGTGGCGGCGGCGCTGGTGGGTACCTTCATCGGCATTCTGATGTCCTATGGCGTCGCTGGTCCCCTGGCCAGCAACATGACCAAGATCGTCGATGCGGAAAGTGAATTCTTCAAGTTCCTCCGCGCCGGCGTCATGGCCTTCATCAAGGGTGCCGCGCCGATCCTGGCCGTGGAGACCGCACGCCGCACCATCCCGGGCCACGTACGGCCTTCCTTCAAGGAAATGGAAGCGGCCTGTAAGGGCGGCGGCGCCGCCGCTTAGTTCCGACAGTTAGAAACGAGCACCTACACGAATGTCGGACCAAGCCAAAGACGTCGCACCAATTATCATCATCAAGAAGAAGGGTGGCCACGGCGGCCACCACGGCGGAGCCTGGAAAGTGGCCTATGCCGACTTCGTCACCGCCATGATGGCGTTCTTCATGGTGATGTGGCTGCTGAACGCCGGCGAGAAAGTGAAGGAGTCGGTGGCCGGCTACTTCAATGACCCCACCGGCTACAAAGGCAGCCCGGGCTCCGGCGCGGCAGGCACGGGCGACGGCTTGTCCATCACCAAGGACGAAATGCCGGACCTGCAGAAGAAGCTCGAACAGGCACTCAAAGAGATGCCCAAGTTCGAGGAGATGAAGGACAACATCAAGTTCACAGTGACGGGCGAAGGCCTCCGCATTGAACTGCTCGAAACCGAGAATGGCATGTTCTTTGGCTCCGGCAGCCCCAACCCTAGTAAGGAAGGCCGCGAACTGCTGGAGAAGATGGCGGAAGAGCTGGGCAAGATGCCCAACGCCGTCCTGATCGAGGGACACACCGATTCCAAGCCCTTCTCCGGCCAAGGCTACACCAACTGGGAGCTCTCCGCCGACCGTGCCAATATGTCCCGCAAGGTGATGCAGAACTCGGGCCTGCGTTCAGACCAGGTGCTCCAGGTCCGCGGCTTTGCCGACCAGCGTCTGTTCAAGAAAGAAGACCCCACCGACGCCTCCAACCGCCGCATCTCGATCATCGTCCAGTACAAAGTTCCCCAACAGGAAGAAGAGGGAGAGGGCGAGGAAAAGAAGGAGGGCGAAGAAAAGAAGGAAGGCGAGGAGGGCAAGACCGAAGGCAAGGCCGACGCCAAGGGACACGGCGCAGCCGCCGACAAGGGGCACGACAAGCCCGCTGACAAAGGTCACGACAAGCCCGCTGACAAAGGTCACGACAAGCCCGCCGCGGGCAAGGGTCACGACAAGCCAGCAGAAAAGTCCGCGAAGCCGGCCGAAAAGGCTCCGGCGGACAAGGGTGCGAAGGACAAGGGTCAAGCGGACAAAAGCGCGAAGGAAAAAGGCGCGAAGGCCAAGGAGCCGGCCGCCGAGTCCAAGAAAGACGGCAAGGCCCCCGCCAAAGGCAAAGCGGCCAAGGCCAAAGCCGCCAAAGCCAAAGCCGCGCAGGATTCGGGCGAAAAGCCTGATGCCTCAAAACACTAGAGCATTTCTTTGTCTTGCGGAAGGTGCCTCGCCGGTCCGTTACAGCCCAGCGGACTTCAGCCACTCCGCAGCCACTTCACGCGGCGTCCGCTTCTTGACGTCCACTTGCGCATTCATCTGGCGCATCGCAGCGTCGTCGATCTTGCCCGAAAGCTCAACCAACGCTTCCCGCAACCCGGGCGTGCCGGACAGCCGGTCCTGCCGCACCACGATCGCCGCCTGATAAGGCGGAAACGCCGCCTGGTCATCTTTCAAGATCGCCACGTCCGCGCCTGCCAGTAAGCCATCGGTCGAATTCGCCGCAATCATGTTCACCGACTTTTGCATCAGCGCCTGGAACATCAGGCCCAAGTCCATTGACCGCGGCGCGCCCTTCAGTTGCAGGTGATACGTCTGGGTCAGCGTCGGCAATCCATCCGGCCGGGCCTGAAACTCAAAGCCCACCCCCAGCTGCCAGAAATCCTTCACCGCACCCGCATCGCTCAGCGTCGCCAACCTCAGCCGCCGCGCATCCTCGCCACGGACCACCATGGCGAAGCTGTTGTTGAAGCCCAGCGGATCCAGCCATTCCGCACCCGCCCGCTCACGGTAGAACTGCCGCACCTGCTGGAGCACGATCGCCGCATCACCCACGGCCGGGGCCTTCAAGACACTGGTCAGGGCCGTGCCGGTGTATTCGGGGTAGATGTCGATCTCGCCCGCTTGCAGTGCTTGATGCGCCAGCAGCGTGCCACCCAGGTTCAGCCGGCGCTCCACGGGCTGGCCCAGCCGGTGTTCCAGATGTTGGGCAATGATCTCACCCAGCAACAGCTGTTCAGTGAAGTTCTTTGACCCCACCCGCAGCACCGGTGTCCGCTGACAAGAGGTCAACGCCAACAGCACGACTACCGCCGAAAGAAGCTTCGTTCCAGCCACGCAAACCCTCCATCCAAGGCCAGCGCCAGCGCAGCGGCCGGGCAGGCACCGGCGAGAATCTGGCGCGAATCCACCGTCGCCACGCCCCGGAAAATCAGTTCACCCAAGCCCCCGGCGCCGATCGCCGCCGCAATCGTGGCCGTTCCCACCGTCGCCACCGTCGCCACCCGGATCCCGTTCAAGATCTGCGGTGCGGCCAGCGGCAGTTCCACCCACCGCAGCCGCTCCCGGTCCGTCATGCCCAGCGCGTCGCCTGATTCCAGTAGCGTCGGGTCCACAGTCATCAAACCGGTCAGCGTCCCCCGCACCACGGGCAGCAGCGCATAAGCTACCAAGGCGAACACCGCGCTCACCGGACCGATGCCCAGCACGGGGATCAGGAAGCCGAACAGGGCCAGGCTGGGAACGGTCTGCAGAATGTTGACAACCATCAACACGGGCCCCCGCCAACGCTCCTGGCGATGCAGCCACACCGCCAGCGGCACACCGATGGCCACCGCCAGCACCATCGCCAGCAGCGTCAGCCGCAGGTGCTGCCCGGACAAGCGGAGCATTTCGTCGATCACAGCGTGGCTCCAAAGGCTTCGAGAAATCGTCGTCCCTCAACGCCCGCAAACCGTTTGAAATCGCCGGTCGGCACACAAGATTCCAAGGCACCGTCAGCCATCACGCCAATCCGCGTGCCCACGCGCAACGCCTCGGTCAGGTCATGCGTGACAAAAACGGCCGTCTTGCCCATCGGGGTGCGCCAGCGGACGAACTCCTGCTGCAGCTCGAAGCGGGTAATCGGGTCCAGCGCGGAGAAGGGCTCGTCCAGCAGCAGCAGAGGCGGGTCTGAGGCCAGTGCGCGTGCCACGCTCACGCGCTGGCGTTCACCACCGGACAATTGCAGAGGCCGTCGCCCGCGGAACTCGGCCGCGGGAAGGCCAACGCGGTCCAGCAGACCGTCCACATCGCAGGTCCGTCCGGCCAGCTTGGGGCCAAGCGCAATGTTGTCACCCGCCGTCAGATGCGGAAACAGGCCACCGCTCTGAATCACATAGCCAATCGAGCGTCGCAGTTCGATCAGGTTCCACTCCGCCACCGGCCGCCCCAGCACGCGCACCACGCCCGAAGTGGGGGAAATCAGACCATTCACCAAGCGTAAAGCAGTCGTCTTGCCCGAACCGGACCGCCCCAGCAACACCAGCGTCTCGCCCGGCATCACCCGCAGAGAGAAATCATCCAGCACCAGCTTGCCCGCCACCCGGTAGGAGACCTGCTCAAACTCGATGACCGCCGCGTTGCTGTCCACTGGTGATGACTATTGTAGAGGCAACGCCCGCCCAAGCACAGCTATCGCGACCGCCCGCGATTGAGCTGGTGTCCCGAGGGAGGTGTTAGTGGATGTCGGCCGACTGAATGCCGTTCAGCAAACCCACACCGCGCCGCTCGGTCATCCACTCGCCCATCGATTTCTCGTTGCGGATCAGATCCTGCAGCGTCATCTTGCCCAAAACGCCTTCGATGGCCGATTGCAGCGCACTCCACAGCGTTCTCAGCCCACAATCGCCGATATGACTGCATGAGGATTGAAGGCCGGAATGACGATCACAGAAGCGGGGACCGTAAAGCCGCCCACCCAGTACCTCCAGAACCGAGACCACCGAGATCTCCGTCGCCGGGCGGGCCAGCGTGTAACCGCCGGCTTGACCGCGAACGCTGTGGACGAATCCACCCAACCGGAGGATGCGCATCAGCTTGGCGACGTTGGGCACGGACAGCCCTTCAGCCCTGCTGATCTCGGGTATACTGAGGCTAGACGCCTCGCCTCGCGTGGCCATCTGAAGCAGGCAGCGGAGTCCGTACTCCTCCTGAGCACTTAGTTTCATGGCCAAATTGTATCCAAAACAGATTCAGAAAAGAAGATGTATTCGTACGTCGAGACATTTTTAGCAAAACTTTTTTGTACTAATGAATATGGGTTATCAGATTCGACCGTTGAAAGAGTTCGTTGTCCGGCCGGCGTTGCCACCCGCCCTGGGCCGTCTGCCTGAGCTGGCCTACAACCTGCTTTGGAGCTGGGACCATGAAATGCGGTCGCTGTTCCGCCGTCTGGACCCGGCACTGTGGCGCGCCAGCCACAACCCGGTGCTGATGCTGAACCAGTTGAGCCAGTCTGTTCTGGACAAAGCCGCCGCTGACCCGCGCTACATGGCCTCCTATCGGAAGGCCTGCGAGAAGTTCGACGCATACGTGCGCCAGCCCGAGTCATCCAGCCCGTTTGGCGAGTTGATCGCCTACTTCTCGATGGAGTACGGCATGGCGGACTGCGTGCCCATCTATTCGGGCGGCCTGGGCGTTCTGTCGGGTGACCATTTGAAGGCGGCCTCCGATGCCGAGGTGCCACTGGTGGCGATCGGCCTGCTCTACCAGAAGGGCTACCTGTCGCAGTCGCTGAATCCAGATGGCTGGCAAATTGAGCGCACGCCCGTCAACGACTTCTTCAACCTGCCGGTCCAACCCGCCATCGGCGCGGACGGCAACGAGATCAAGATCTCCATCCGCCTGCCCATTGGCCTGCTGACCATCAAGGTGTGGCTGGTCCAGGTGGGCCGCATCACCCTCTACCTGCTTGATAGCAACATCCCGGAAAACAGCACCCAGGAACTGCGCGAGATCACCGATCAGCTCTATGGTGGCGACGCCCACACCCGCATCCGGCAGGAGATCGTGCTGGGCATCATGGGCTTGCGCGCACTGAAGGCCGTGGGCCTGAAGCCGACCGCGTTCCACATGAACGAAGGCCACTCAGCGTTTCTGGCGGTGGAGCGCATCCGCGACCTGATGTTGACGCAAGGTATGTCGTTCACCGAAGCGGCCGAAGCTTCGCGCGGCAACAACATCTTCACCACGCACACCTCGGTTCCAGCCGGCATCGACCTGTTTGATGCGGGCACACTGTGGGAATACTTCCGCGACTATTGCGCCGAAGCCGGAATCTCCGCGCAGCAGTTCTTTTCGCTGGGACGCCGCAACGCCTCCGATCCGGCGGAACGGTTCTCCATGGCCATCTGCGCCATGAAGACCGCGGCCTATCGCAATGCGGTCAGCCGTCTGCATGCCGAAGTTTCGCAGGATATGTGGCGGGATCTGTGGCCGGATCTACCGGTGTGGGAGGTGCCCATCACCTACGTCACCAACGGCACGCACCTGCCGACGTTCTTGAATGGCGACTTCGCCACCCTCTACGACAATTACCTGCAGCCCGATTGGCGGGACCGCTACCAGGACCCTCGCATCTGGGATCAGGTGGGCGAGATCGGCGACGAAGAACTGTGGCAAGCCCACCGCCGCCGCAAACGCCAGCTGGTCAGCTTTCTGCGGGACCGCCTCGTCTCTTCCGCCTACAAACGCAAAGCGTCCGCCACTGAGCTGAAGCGCCTGGAAACAATCTTCGACCCCGATGTTTTCACCATCGGCTTCGCCCGCCGCTTTGCCACCTACAAGCGCGCCACGCTGCTGTTCCGCGATGTCGAGCGTCTGCGCAAGCTGGTCGCCAACGCCAAGCGCCCGGTGCAGATCCTCATCGCCGGCAAGGCCCACCCCAAGGACATCCCGGGCAAAACCTTCATCCGCGAGATCGCGCAACTCACGCGTGACCCGGAGCTGGGCAAGCACCTGATCTTCGTTGAAGACTACTCACTGCAAGTGGCAAAAGAGATGGTGCAGGGCGTCGACGTCTGGCTGAACAACCCGCGCCGGGGCGAAGAAGCCTGCGGCACCAGCGGCATGAAGGCAGCCCTGAACGGCGTGCTGAACCTCAGCATCCTCGATGGCTGGTACGACGAGGCCTATGAGGTCTCCGGCGGCTGGGCCATCGGCAACCGCGAAGAGTACTCCGAGGAGCAGGACGAGATCCATGCCGCGGAGATCTATTCGCTGCTCGAAAACGAGATCCTGCCCATGTACTACCAAGGGACCGCCGACAAAGCGCCCAAGGAGTGGATGGCGCGTGTGAAGCAGTGTTTGCGGGCCATCAGCCCGCAATTCAACGCTCAGCGCATGATTGCGGAGTACATGCAGAACTTCTATCAGCCGGCCCATGATTCCTGGAAGGCCACCAGTGCCGCCAACTTCACGGCCGCGCGGGAGCGGTCCGCCTGGCTGGCCGAAGTAGGCCGCATCTGGGATCGCGTCCGCATTCTGGAATCCGGCCGTGAGATCAATGACACGGTGGTGGCCGGTCAAGCCATCAACGTGCATTCCACGCTGGACTTGGCGGGCTTAAAGCCGGAAGATGTGCGGGTGGAAGCCGTGGTGGGCCGGGTGGGTATCAACGGGCACCTGGAAGACACCGAAGTAATCCAGTTGCAAGCCACGGGCAGCAACCATGAGGGCACCATTTTCGCCCGCGAGTTTGTGCCCCATCAAACGGGCCGCCTGGGCTTAAGTGTGCGGGTTTCGCCGAATCATTTTGATGATCCGCTCACCCGCCCCTGCTATCCGCTGATGAAGTGGAGCTAGGTCTAGTACCCCGGACACAGAGGGTCCGAAAATTTCGCTGGACCCTCGTACGTTTCCGTGGTAAATACTTGATAGGCGAATGCGGGGCGATCGGCCACAAGAGCCGGTGTTCACCCTGACTCCGCACGCCGCTGAGGTTGATGTTGTTGGTTTGCGGGCAGCCCGGTTAAGCTGTCATCCTTTGTTTCCCCATCGTCCGGTAGATTAGATATCCGTTCTGTATTTGTCGGCGATGGCTGCGCCTTTGCGCTTTGTTATCCACCACCTCAGTCGCGCCCCCATGGCGCCCCCTCGTAAGGAGTCTCACCCCACTATGGACGAAGACCGTAAGTACCGGCACAACGGCTATCAGGATTCTGATCGCAGCCAGCGGCCGGATCGTCCCCGCCCCACCGGGCCACGCCCGCCGCTTGACGTAACTGGCCCGCGCTTGCCGCGGCTGGTGCAGTCGGTTACCGCTTCGCGTTGCTATGCCTGCGGCTCGACGCTGGCGCACGGCACCGATTTCAAGACGCAGTGCCCGAAGTGTCATGCAGCACTCCACTGCTGCAAGCAGTGTTCACATTTTGAACCTGCCACACGCTTTCAGTGCCGCAAGCCCATCACCGTGCGAATTGCCGTCAAGGATGCGCTGAATGAGTGCGAGCTATTCTCGCCGCGCGTCACCGTGGCCCGCGATGCCAACGCCGCACCGCCGCCGATCTCGGTGAACGTGGCCGCTCCCCGCACGGCTAGCGACGCGCGCTCCGCGTTTGAAAGCCTCTTCAAAAAATGAGGATCGCGGAACTCGCCGGTCTGCGCCAGTTCACGGTGCGTGATGGCGCACGCCCGGACGCTCCGCCGCCAGGCTGGGTGCAAGTACAGGTCCGTTATGCCGGCATTTGCGGCTCCGACATTCACTACTTCTCTGAAGGCGGCGTCGGCCCCGCGAAGTGTAGCTACCCGCAGATCCTGGGCCATGAGCCCACCGGCATCATCACCCAACTCGGGCCCGGTGTTTCCGGCTGGCATGTGGGGGACCCGGTGCTGTGCGAACCGGCCATCTACTGCTACCACTGCGAATTCTGCCTCTCCGGCCGCCACAACGTTTGTTCCAACATACGTTTTATGTCGACCCCGGTGGAACCCGGCTACTTCCGCGATCTGGTCAACGTTCCCGCCATCAACTTGATGGCTCCCCCCAAGGGCGTCGGCCTGGCCGAAGCAGTTCTATTTGAGCCACTGGCCATCGTGCTCCATTCGATGACCTTCGCCGCGCCCAGCCTGGGTGACACCGCGCTGGTCTATGGCGCAGGGCCCATTGGTCTGCTCACCGTGGCCGTCTTGAAGATGTCCGGCGTCAGCCGCATCTGGTGCATCGACCCCGTGGCCCACCGCCGCGACATGGCCCGCACACTGGGCGCTGACGTGGTGTTCGACCCGAGCCAAGTGGACGTGGTGAAGACCATCCTCCAAGACACCGGCCAGCGCGGCGTCGATATCGCGATCGACTGCGCCACGCCCGATCCCGCGCTTGGTTGCGACACCATCAATGAGTGCATCCGCGCCGCCCGCAACGCCGGCCGCGTCATCATTACGGGCATCCCCGGAGTGCTCAGCTATCCGCTGGACATCCACGCCCTGCGCGTCAAGGAACTCTACTTCTACACCGTCCGCCGCTCCAACCACGAAACCGCCGCCGGAGTCCGATTGCTGGAGCAGTACCCTGCCCTGCTCGGCCCCGTCGTCACCCACCAACGCCCCGTGGAACAGATCAACGACACCTTCCTGATGGTGGAACACCACCAGGACCGCGTCGGCAAAGCCGTCGTCACCTTCTAGCCTCAACGGGTGGCGCAAGGCTGTCAGCCTGCAGCGGGACCTTTAGTCCCGCCGCTTCATCGTAGAAGGCTCAGGCCAGCACCGAATCCGGCATGCCGCCTACACGCCAACAGCCTGCGCCAGCACTTCACCGCCGAAATCACTGACGCGGACTACCGGCCGTTCCCGCTCTTGCAGATGCAACTCAGTTGCGTTAGCCTAGTGGTGGACCGAAAATGTCGTATATCGATTGCTCCACTCCCGGCGCCCCGCAATCCTCTCTCTTCCGCACGTCTCAACTGAACGGCACCGCCGGAAGAACTCGCTCTTTCTCGGCGCTCATGCTGGCGGCGGTGGCACTCGTTGCTCCCCACGCAATGTCGGCCCATGAGCCGCCTGCCGCAGCCTCCGGCGCGCGCATCGAAGGCCGCGTCACGGACCCGGCTGGTGCGGTCATCGCCGGCGCCCAGGTGCGGGCCTCGCTTTCCAGACGCGTCCCTCCTGTCAGCACCACCACGGACAACCGCGGAGTTTTCCAGCTTCCGGTCTCACCCGGAACCTGGATCGTCACCGTCAGCATGCCGGGCTTTGCCGAGACCCGCCGCCAACTGGCGGTCGGCGTGGAAGCCATCTTCTCAGTTGACATTGAGTTGCCGCTTGCCGCCATCGACATTGCCCTGGTGGTGCAGGAAAGCCCCGACTATCTGGCCGCCGCCGCATCCTCCGCCACCCGGACCCTCACCGCGCTGCAGGACATCCCGCAATCAGTCAGCATCGTCACCAAGGAGCTGATGCAGGACCAGTTGATGATGAGCATCGGCGACGTCGTCCGCTACGTCCCCGGCATTAGTGCCGTCCAGGGGGAGAACAACCGCGACCAGGTCGTCATCCGGGGCAATAACTCCTCAGCCGACTTCTTCCTGAACGGCCTCCGCGACGACGTGCAGTATTTCCGCGATCTCTACAACCTGGAGCGTGTCGAAGCGCTCAAAGGGCCCAACGCCATGATCTTCGGCCGCGGCGGTGGCGGCGGCGTCATCAACCGGGTCAGCAAGGAAGCGGGCTTCGCCCCACTGCGGGAACTGACGATTCAAGGCGGCGGCTTCGGCCACAAGCGCATCGCCGGCGATATCAATCAGCCGCTCAACCGCTGGGCCGCCTTCCGTCTGAACAGCATGTATGAGAACTCCGGCAGCTTCCGCAACTTCGTCAACCTGGAACGCTACGGCCTCAGCCCCACCTTGACGCTGACCCCCTCATCCTCCACGGGCATCCGGATCAGCTACGAGCACCTGTCTGACCACCGCATCGGCGACCGCGGCGTGCCCTCCTTTCGAGGGCGTCCAGTCAACGTCGCCCCGTCGGCCTACTTTGGCAATCCCGCTGCTTCGCCCGTGCGCGCGGGCGTGGACGTGGGCTCGGTTTCCGCTGAACATCAGCGCGGCCGTTTGAATCTACGCAACCGCACGCTGTTTGGTGGCTATGACCGCTTCTATGTCAACTATGTCCCCGGCACGCTCTCCGCGGATCAATCCCGCGTGGCGCTGTCCGCCTATGACAACGCGACGCAGCGGGTGAACTTCTTCAACCAGACCGATGCCGTCTATGCCCGCTCCCTCGGCTTCACCCGGCACACCTTCCTGGTCGGCGCGGAAGTAGGCCGTCAGATCACTGACAATCTCCGTAACACCGGCTACTTCGACAACACCGCCCTCTCCATCACCGCACCCTTCACCCAACCCGTGATCAATCACCCGATAACGTTCCGGCAGAGCGCCACCGATGCCAACAACCACATCCGCACCACCGTCGCCGCCACCTACGTGCAGGATCAAATCGAGCTCTCCCGGCACGTCCAGGTGGTCGCCGGGCTCCGCTTTGACCGCTTCGATCTGAACTACTTCAACAACCGCAACCGAGACATGCTCCGCCGCACCGATCACCTGCTGTCGCCGCGCTTAGGTCTAGTGGTGAAGCCCGTCGCCGCACTGTCGCTTTATGGCTCCTACAGCGTCAGCTATCTGCCCAGCTCCGGTGACCAGTTCGCCTCCCTCACCACCATCACGCAGCAAGTAAAGCCCGAGCAGTTCATGAACTACGAGGTAGGCGCGAAATGGGAAGCCAACCGGAACATCTTCTTCACCGCCGCGCTCTATCAGCTGGACCGCACCAACACCCGCTCCGTTGACCCCAACGACCCCACCCGTATCGTCCAAACCGGCAGCCAGCGCAGCCGCGGCCTGGAACTGGGCATAAACGGCCGTCTCACGCGCCGCTGGCAGGTCTCCGGTGGCTACGCTCTGCAGGAAGCAGTGGTCACTAGCGCCACCACCGCCGCCCGCGCCGGAGCCCACGTTGAACAAGTCCCCCGCCACTCGTTCTCCTTCTGGAACAACGTGCAACTCCGCCCCCGGTTGGGGCTAGGCCTGGGCCTGCTCAACCGGTCCGACATGTATGCCACCATCGACAACACGGTCACACTCCCCAGCTACACCCGCGCCGACGCCGCGTTGTTCTACTCATTCACCGACAAGCTCCGCCTACAAGCCAACCTGGAGAACCTGACCAACCGCCGCTACTTCCTCAACGCCCACACCAACACCAACATCAGCCCCGGCTCCCCGCGCGTATTGCGGGTAGGGTTGACGATGCGCTTCTGAGCCGCGACCAGCAGTACCGTTTCTTCACCAACATCCACTCCGAGCCGCGACCAGCAGGAGCGGGCTCTTGAAGCGGCGCACCGCTGCCCAGAAGCCCAGCCGACCCCGTCCAGCAGCTTAGTGCGGAGAACGTTCGCTGGATGGGGTGCGTCGGTTTGGCAGTCCGCTCCTATTGATCGCATTCCGGATTTCTCGGCAGCGGTAGGTGGCGGAAGAGCCCGCTCCTGCTAGTCGCGGCTCGGATCGGGCAACTGCTCGCTCAGCTAACCAGCTGCGGCTCGGCTTTGGCGCGAGTACATCTGGTGACGTTCGGTGGGCGATTCTACCTAAAGAGGGCTGCCAGCGGGCCTCCACATGCCCCAGAGTCACCCTGCGTGAAAAACACCACCTGAGTTGAGGAGGCAGCGCTGAGCTTGCGAATCAACCACTGCGTAGGCGGGACCGCAATAGCGGCACGTACGTTTTCAATGTAAAGCACATAGACTCCATCAGGGACTTCGTCGAAAGAGAATTCGCCTTTCTCGTCCGTCAGCTTGGTCCCCAACTCCCCTTTGGATGGGCTTTCCAGACGCAATCGAGCCCCGGGGATAGGAACCTGGATTCGTCGAACCCGATCCAACAAAGGATTACCCGTTTTACCTGGTTGACTGTCGACAACACTGCCAGAGATCGTAGTGCTGGCAGACGCCGATTCGCCCCAATTGTAGGAAAGACTCCGGCGTGCGGCGCGGAGAGGGGAGCGACTCACCCGGAGGCATCCGCCGCCTCCGCTCACGCCCAAATAGCTGACACTCAGTGACCATCTCCCTGGCTTTAGATTCCGGACTTGTGCCTGTCCGCTGGCGTCGGTCTCAAACTCCAAGGCCAGCGGCTTGTCTTCTGATACCTCGAACACATGGACTTTCGCGCCTCGTAGGGGCTGCCCGTCGTGCATAACAGCCACAGAAAACTCGGGGCGGACGGTATGTACATCGATGTTGCACCCGATGCTAACGCTACAGCCGAAAGCCACCGGTGCGGCCACCGCCATCGCCACCATCAAAGCGCAGAACGGTCCGCCGCCCACGCTAGTCCGCCCTCCCGCCGCCCCTCACCACCCGCCCCACATGCAGATCCTCCGCATTCAACATCGCATTAAACAACAAGAAAAAGCTCCCCTGCGTCTCATGCCGCCACATCGGGTTGTTGGCGAACAGCAGGTAATGCCCCTTGCCCTTCGGTACATCGAGCAACGCCGGGCGGCCCGCTAATTCGCGGCCTCCGGCCAACATACCGGACACCAGTAACTCGCGCTCCTCGGCAAACCGCAGGATCGTGCGCGGACGCAGGTTCTCTGGGGCAAGATACGGCCGGGCAAACTCGCGCAGTTCGTCGGACACCGGTGCATCCTCGCCCGGCTTGACGGGAGCCGGAGGCGGCGGAGCAGGCACCGCCGCGCGCGCCTGCACTTCATCGGGATCATTCACGCCACCGCGCCCCGTCGGCCGGCCCTGCGGAGCATTGCCGAACGCTCCCCCGCCGCCGCCCATCTGCAGACCACCCGTGGCGCTCACCTGGAACACCGGTGCCTGGTTGAAGTAGATAGAAAGCTTCTCCTCATAGCCGTAGCTCAGCGGGCTGCCGCGATCGGCAAAGCGGCTCTGCAGCACGGAGCCCTTGGCGTTCAGCTCGCGCGTGGCGGAGATGGTGATGCCTTCTACTAACCCGTAATCAATCGGGATCGACGAGTTGCCCGCGATGAACGCAAATACGCCGCCCTGCTCCACAAACTTCTGGATATGCAGTAAGCCCTCCAGGCCCATGCCGCCGCGGATGTCATCGGCTTGGTCCGGAGCCAGCCCAAAGCTGGGCGTCAGTTCGGACTTCTTGAACGGCACCGGGTCCGCACCATTCTTCGGCAGCCCGTTTACGATGCGCTGCGAAGCGCCGGGCGTCGGCCCCAGGATGATCACATCCCACTTCGCCTTCAGGTCTGGCGTAGAAGCCAGCACTTGCGTCGAGACATAGTCATAGGGGATGCCTTGCTTGTCCAGCGCAATCCGGAACCAGCCCTCTGTCTGCGTCGAAAGCCACGTGTGGACCAGCGCCACCCGCGCTGCTGTCAGTTTGTGCGTCGGCACCTCCGGCTTGGCGTCGAGCGCAATCAATTGCACCCCCAAGTCCCGCCCCGTCTGGTTCAGCCGCGTCCGCAGATCATTGTCTGCCGGGATCAGAAACGTACCCGCGTTGAACTTGCGTCCCGCCGCCTCAAACGCCTTCTCCGCCGCCAGCATCGGCACGTCCTTCAGCGCATACCGGAACGTCGCCAGCACATTGTCCGCATTGTGCTGGACGGCATAGATCGGCCCGTTGCCCACCACGCCACCGGGCGCGCGCGCCATCGAGCCCAGGATCGTCATCGGCTCCTTCAAGATCGCCGCATCCGTCACGCGCACCGTTGCGACATTGCGCAGCGGTCCCACGCTCCAGCCTGTGTCGTCATAAGGCCGGGTGTCAGCGGCGTTGTAGAACTGCTTGTCGAACATCATGTCCACGAGGCGCGAATACGGCTGGTCCATGCGCAGCACATAGGACCCCTTGGCCAACTTCGCGCCCTTCACCTCCACCGCTTTATCGAGCAGGTGCGTCTCCACGCCGTGCGCCGCCATCAGGTTCACCAGCTCCGCCGCCGCTGCCGGACGCGGATCGTCCGCCGGGATCACCCACGCCGCCGGACCCTCCTTGGTCGCCTTCTCAATCGACCGCTTGCCCTTGAGATAGAAGTTATTCAGAAACTCCTTCCCATTGCGTGCCGTGTAATTCATCGCGAGCAACAATGCGCTCTGCTGCAGGTTGATGTTGTTCCGGTAAGACCACTTCACTTTGTCGAGCGGTGGGTTTGGCCGGTACCACGCCCGCGACGTCTGCGCCGCAGACAACGTCCGGTCCCGCGTGTCCGCGCCGCCATTGCCGAACGTCTCATAGAAGCGGCCAATGGCGTTATGCGTGTTCGCCGTCCAGAACATATAGTTCAGCGCCCAGCCATCGTAGAACCCATGCGTCCACACGCCCGGCACGCCACGCTTGGTCATCTCTTCCACCTCGTGATAGGCAAGCTTTTGCCACTCATTCACGACAATCGGGTCTACCCAGGCGTTGTAAGGACCCATGCCGGTCGAGACATACAGATACGGCACCGATTCATGCAAATCATGCAGCACCGTCGGGTGCCAGTCCAGAAACGTCTTCACCACAATGCGCGATAAGTTCAGTGACAGCGCCATGCCATCGCGATTGTTGTCATGCGCCACATACTTGCCCCAATAAAGGAGGCTGGGCGCTTGCCGCGACGGATTCTCGCGCTTCCAGGCCTGCAGGTCCACCTGCCGGTCCCAGCCATCCACTTCGGTGGCGGGCGTGATCAGCACCACCATGTTGTCCCGGATCGTCTGGATCACCGGCGTCTCCTCCACCGCCAAGCGATACGCCATCTCCATCAGCATCGTGGGAGACCCCATCTCCGGCGAATGGATCGCGCCCGTCGCCCAGTAGATCGGCAGCCCCTCGGCGATCAGCTTCTGCGCATCGGCCTCCGTCAGCTTTCGCGGATCAGCCAGCTTCGCCGTAATCTCTTTCAGGCGCCCGAGGCGAGCCAGATTCTTCTCACTCGATATGGCGATCAGCATCGTGTCGCGGCCTTCTTCGCTCGCCCCAATGTTCCAGCCCTTCACCCGCGGTGAGGCCTTTTCCAGTTCGCGCAAGTACCGATGCATCTGATCGACCTTGGCCAACTTCCCCGGCTCACCCGGCACGAAGCCCAAAATCTTGTCCGGCGTCGGCACCTTGGCCGAAGCGGGCAAGTGATCCACCAGTTCGGTCAGAAAGACCGGATCGGTGGTGAACGCCTTGATCTTCTGCGTGTAGGCAGCGTCATTTTGCGCCACCACCGCCGTCGTCAACAGGAGAAGAAGTGAAGGCAATGCCAAGCGTACCCGCATGACTGGTTATGATAAAGCCTTTGCAGCTCCGTTACACGAAGAAATGACCACCGTCTCCCACCTTGAATGCAGCGTCACCGGCAAACGCTATGAAGCCGGACAGATCTGGAACTTGTCGGAGGCCGGTTGGCCGCTGCTGGTCCGTTACGACCTGGAGGCCCTGCGCCAGGGCTGGAACCGGGACTGGATCAACAACGGCCCCTCGTCCATGTGGCGTTACGCACCCGTACTGCCCGTCCGCAATCCGGCCTCCATCGTCTCGCTGGGCGAAGGCATGACGCCGCTGATCCGCACGACGCGCCTCGAAAAGAAGCTCGGCTGCACGGACCTGTGGGTGAAGGACGAAGGCATCAACCCCACCGGCTCCTTCAAAGCCCGCGGCCTCTCCTGCGCCGTGTCGATGGCCAAGGAGCTCGGGATCAAGAAGGTGGCGATCCCCTCAGCGGGCAACGCCGCCAGCGCCATGGCCGCCTACGCCGCCGCCGCCGGTATGGAAGCGCACATCTTCATGCCCGTGGACGTGCCGCAAGCCAACTTCATCGAGTGCAAAAGCTTCGGCGCGCACGTCACCCTGATCGATGGCCTGATCAGCGATTGCGCCAAAATCGTGGGCGACCGGAAAGAAAAGGAAGGCTGGTTCGACGTCTCCACCTTGAAGGAGCCCTACCGCATCGAAGGCAAAAAGACGATGGGCTACGAAGTGGCCGAGCAGTTCCAGTGGACTCTGCCCGACGTCATCTTCTACCCCACCGGCGGCGGCGTCGGCATGATCGGCATGTGGAAAGCGTTCGACGAAATGGAGGCGCTGGGTTGGATCGGCCCCAAGCGCCCCAAGATGATCTCCGTGCAGGCCGACGGCTGCCAGCCCATCGTTCGCGCCTTTGAAACTGGTGCCGAACGCAGCGAGTTCTGGAAGAACGCTTCCACCGTATCCAGTGGCCTCCGCGTCCCCAAGCCGCTGGGCGACTATCTGGTGCTGGAAGCCGTGCGCAAGTCCGGCGGCACCGCAATTGCGGTCAGCGATGAGGAGTCACTCGATGCCGGTATCGAACTGGCCACCCTCGATGGTGTCTTTGCCGCCCCCGAAGGCGCGGCCTGCGTGGCGGCGCTGAAAAAGCTGCTCGATAGCGGCTTCTTGAAGCCCGACGAGCGCATCGTCATCTACAACACCGG
>JAPKYX010000289.1 GCA_026394075.1 Acidobacteriota bacterium | reverse complement strand
CGCGGTTGGCCAGCGGGGTGAAGATCTTCATCAATGGCCGTCCGGAGCCGGTGAACATTATTCTCGACGCCATCAACCAGGACTTCCGCGCCAAGGCTCCGCTGCGGTTGGGCGGGGGCGGTTATCTGGAAGCGAAGTTCCGGGGCGATCTGGATGAGCTGCGGATCTATGGGCGCGCGATTACCGACGAGGAGGCGGCCATTCTGGCCACGGCTCGCACATTGGGTGAGCTTGCCCGTGCCGCCACTCGTTCCAGCGCGGAGATGGCCAAACTGCGGGCGGCGTATCTCGACACCGTTGCCAACACCGTGGTTCGCCAAGCTGCGAAAGAGGCCCATCAAGCGCAGCTGAACTATGCGGCTTATCTGGAGAGCGTGCCGACGGTGATGGTGATGGAAGAGACCGCCGCGCCGAAGCCCACGTTTGTGCTCGACCGCGGCAGCTACGACCGGCCACGCGACCCGGTACAGCGTGGCGTGCCCGGTGCGCTACACGCACTGCCACCTGGCGCGCCGCCCAACCGGCTGGGCCTGGCCCAATGGATCACCAGCCGCGAGAATCCGCTGACGGCTCGCGTGACGGTGAACCGGTTCTGGCAAATGTACTTTGGCACGGGCCTAGTGAAGACGGTGGAAGATTTCGGATCGCAAGGCGAATGGCCCGCGAATCTCGATTTGCTGGATTGGCTGGCGACGGAGTTTGTGGAGAGCGGATGGGATGTGAAGAAGCTGCAGAAGACGATTCTGATGAGCGCCACCTACCGCCAGCAATCAAACGTCACGCCAGAGATGGAAAGCCGCGACCCCGAAAATCGCTTGCTGGCGCGGGGGCCGCGCTACCGACTGCCGGCGGAGATGCTGCGGGATCAGGCGCTGGCTGCCGCGGGTCTGCTGGCACCGCGAATCGGCGGACCTTCGGTGAAGCCGTATCAACCGATTGGGCTGTGGGCCGAGTTGGGCGACAAGGATTATGAGCGCGACAAAGGCGAGGGCCTCTACCGGCGTAGCTTGTACACGTTCTGGAAACGCACGTCCGCGCCGCCGTTCATGTCGACCTTTGATTCCGCGTTACGCGAGAGCTGCACCGTGCGGGAAAGCCGCACCAACACGCCGCTGCAGGCGCTGAACCTGATGAACGACGTTACGTTTCTGGAAGCTGCGCGGGTGCTGGCCGAGAAGGCGATGCTGGCGGCGGCAGGCGATGGGCGGATCGATGAGATCTACTTGCGGGTATTGGGGCGCAAGGCAACCGAGGCGGAGCGCGGAACACTGAAGAAGTCGCTGGCCTACTATCTGGACCGCTTCCAATCGGACCCGGGGCTGGCGAAGGAACTGTTATCGCAAGGCGACGCCCCGCGCCACGCCTCGCTTGCGCCGGGGGAGCATGCGGCCTACATGGCGGTGGCCAGCCTGGTGCTGAATCTCGATGAGGCGCTTTCCAAGGAGTAACTACGATGCTGAATCGCCGTCAGGTGCTCCAAAATACGCTGGGTCTTGCCGCCTTGAACGCGCTGGGGGCGGACACGGTACCGCAATCCGGCCCGCACTTTGCGCCGAAGGCCAAGCGGGTGATCTATCTGTTCCAGTACGGCGGGCCGTCGCAGATTGATCTGTTTGATCCGAAGCCGATGCTCGCGAAGATGCAGGGGCAGGACTTGCCGGGCTCCATCCGCATGGGACAGCGGTTGACCGCCATGACCGCCGGGCAGACGACGTTCCCGATTGCGCAGTCGATCTTCCCCACATCGCAGCGCGGCCAGAGCGGCGCGTGGGTGAGCGATCTGCTGCCCTATACCGCCAAGGTGGCCGACAACCTCACCTTCATCCGGTCCATGCAGACCGAACAGATCAACCATGATCCGGGCGTCACCTTCTTCCAAACGGGCTTCCAATTGGCGGGCCGGCCATCGATTGGTTCCTGGCTGGCGTATGGCCTGGGCAGTGAGAACAAGGATCTGCCGGCGTTTATCGTGATGACATCCAAGGGCGGCACGCTGGGGGATCAACCGCTGGCCGACCGGCTGTGGGGCAGCGGCTTTTTGCCGACCAAGTATCAGGGCGTGAAGTTCCGTGCCGGGGCCGACCCGGTGCTGTATCTGTCGAACCCCCCGGGCCTGGACCGTGAGGCGCGGCGGCGGTTTCTGGATGATCTGAACACGCTGAACCGGGCGAAGCTTGCAGAGACCGGTGACCCCGAGATTTCGACCCGGATTGCGCAGTACGAGATGGCGTTCCGCATGCAGACTTCGGTGCCGGAGTTGACGGACTTGAGTAAGGAACCCGCGTCGACGTTTGATCGCTATGGCCCGGATTCACGCATCCCGGGAACCTACGCCGCCAACTGCCTGCTGGCCCGGCGGCTGGCGGAGCGGGGCGTGCGGTGCATCCAACTATTCCACCGCGGCTGGGATCAGCACCAGCAGTTGCCCACGTATTTGCGGGCGCAGTGCAAGCAGACGGATCAGGCCTCAGCAGCGCTGGTGCTCGACTTAAAGGAGCGCGGGCTGCTGGACGACACGCTGGTGGTGTGGGGCGGCGAGTTCGGGCGGACGGTCTATTGCCAAGGCAAACTGACCCCGGAAGACTACGGGCGGGATCACCACCCGCGCTGCTTTACGGTCTGGATGGCGGGCGGCGGCGTGAAGCCGGGCGTGACCTACGGCACAACGGACGACTTCAGCTACAACGTCACCGAGAACCCCGTCCATGTGCATGACCTGCACGCCACGATTCTGGACAGCCTGGGGATTGACCACACCAAGCTGACCTACAAGTTCCAAGGCCGCCACTACCGGTTGACGGACGTGCACGGGCGCGTGGTGCGGGACGTGCTGGCGTAGGGCTGCTCTAGGCGACTTCGAGCGTATCGACCAGGTGCGAAGGCTCCGGGATGGTTTCGCCGTCCTCGCGCAGGGAGCGCAAGTGAATTTCCAGTGCTTCCTGAATGAGGCGCTTGGTCTCGTCCAACGAAAATCCTAGCGCCACACAACCTGGGAGATCGGGTACGTATGCGCCCCACCCATTGCCTGATTTCTCGTAAACGACCGCGTATCTCATTTCTTGAGCCCTGCTTGCTTCAGTACTGATGATAACGTCCCGGGCGAACTTCAATGGATGGATGCCCGGGTACGGTCACTTTACCGGGTTTCATGGGGTGGATGAAATGGCGATGGCTACCTTCCTGATTCTTGATCGCCCAGCCGTCGTCCATCAAGAGCTTGAGCAGGTCGCGCACCTTCACGAGAACAGTTTACTTGGGAACGGCTCGATGTTCTCGCGTTACTGTGCTCGCGTTACGGGCCGTTCCCGGAAGCGGTATGCTCTCCCTCGTGATCAATCGTCGCGAGTGCCTTTCCCTTACTGCTTTGACGCTCCCCGGTGCCGCCGCTTCGGCGGAGGTGCGGCGTGAAGTCTTCCTCGCCTCCCCGGGCAAGGGGACGGCGGTGATGGCGTTTGCCTATCCACTGGACCGCGAGGGGCGGCGGATGCTGTCGATTGAGCAGCGGTGGAGCCGGTCCGACACGATTGATTTGGCCTTCATCCGCACTTCCGAGGATTTCGGCCAGCACTGGAGCGCTCCGCGCGAGGAGCGGACGGGGGAACGGCGCCCGGAGGGCATGTGGCGCAAGCATCATCGCGGCGTCTGGTTGGACCCGGGGTCCGGGCGGACGCTGACGTTGTGGATTGAGGGCACGCTGCCCTCCGATGATCCGCTGGAAGGAATGCGGCAGTGGCGGGTGCACTATCAGGTGCCGGGTGGGCGGCCAGAGATCGTGGTGCATGCGGGGAAAGAGTACGACGCTGCGCACCCATTGCCGGGCGTGTGGCTGGGCAAGAATTCGGCGATGCTGGGGGACCAGACGTCCGCTCCGATCCGCTACCGGAAGGAGATCCTGATTCCCTTGTCGGTGGCTCCGTTGGGCGCGGATGGGAAGTTGGCGAACCCGGGCGGCGGCTACACGTATCACGACACGGCCATCCTGCACGGGCTCTGGCAGGGGGACCGGCTGGAATGGCGGATGGGCGACGTGATCCCGGGTGATCCCCTGAAGACCTCGCGCGGGCTTTCCGAAGGGACCATTGTGGAGCTGGACGGTGGCCGCCTGCTCTGCGTCATGCGCGGCGCCAATGACAAGCACCCGGAGTGGCCTTCGTACAAGTGGTTCTCGATTTCCAGCGACGGCGGCTGGCGCTGGTCGAAGCCGGAGCCGTGGACGGACACGCAAGGGAGGAACTTCTATTCACCCAGCGCGTGCTCGCAACTGTTGCGGCACTCCAGCGGCCGGATCTATTGGCTGGGCAACATCAACGAAGCCAACCCGCGCGGCAACCGCCCGCGGTACCCGTTTTTCCTAGCCGAGGTGGATCGCAAGAGCGGCCTGCTGAAGCGGGAGACGGTGCGCATGATCGACGACCTGCAGCCGGGCGAAGACCCGCTGCTGACGCTGTCGAACTTTCTGGCGCGGGAGGATGCGCGCACCCATGAGATTTGCATCCACATGACTCGACTGCTGGCAAAACCGGATGGCTGGGAGGGCGATGCGATGCTCTATCGGGTGACGGTGTAGCCGCTGTGCGGCCGGTGCTCGCCTAAAATCACTAAGTTCTGGGCCTTGGGGAAACGAATTCGGGTCCGGACGCGTCGAAACGGGAGTATAGTCGGAGATAGGAGGCGAAATGCGTCTACTTGTTCTGTTTTGCGCTCTGGCGGCGTCCGCGCTGGCCCAGAGCCTGATTTCCGCCAAGTCTGGCCTGATCCACTACGCTGAGGGCGATGTACTGCTGGCGGGTAAGCCGGTGGAGTTGAAGACCAGTGTCTTCCAGACCATGAAAACCGGCGAAACACTGGCCACCGAAGAAGGCCGCGCCGAAGTGCTGCTGGGCCCGGGCGTGTTTCTGCGGATGAGCGATCACACCCAGGTGAAGATGATCAACGGCGAGATCACCGATTCGCGCATTGAGCTGAAAGACGGCACCATCATCATTGAGGCGGCGGATTCGGTGAAGACCAACCGCACGCTGGTGCTGGTGGGGGGCCAGGAAATTGCGATCAACAAGGATGGCGTCTACTCAATTACGGCCGGTCCGCAGGCGAGTGTGCGGGTCTGGTCCGGTGAGTTGGCCGTGGGCTCCGCGCTGCTGAAGGGCGGCCGGGTGATGATGCTGGCCGACGGCAAGGTGGAGAAGTTCGACAAGGAACAGACCGATAGCCTCTACCGCTGGGCCAGCCGGCGGGCCAGCTATGTGGCCATGGCCAATATGTCCGCGGCCCGGACCGTGCAGCTGGATTCGCCGCGCGGCTGGACGACGGGCGGGTGGTATTACAACACGTTCTTCAACATGTTCACTTATCTGCCGGGCCAGGGTGCATGGAACAGCCCGTTTGGCTACCGTTACTGGTCGCCGGGCGCGGTGTTGGCCGTTTACCAGCCGGTGTTTTCGGGCGGCGGTAGTGGCGGTGGACCAAGCTTTGGTGGACCCGGTGCAGGCGGATGGCAGAGCTCCTATAATCCGAACCTGGGCTACTCGACGATTGGTGGCCGCACGGGCGGCGGAGTGAACGGAGGCATCTCCGTACCGAGTGCCCCGGTGGGCGGCGGCGTTTCCGGCGGCGCGGCGGGTGGTGGTGCGGCGGCGGGCGGATCCATGGGCGGCGGTCGTTCCGGCGGCGGTGGGGCAACCCATTCTGGCGCCAGCGGCGGCGGCAACAACTAATAGCACTGAATGGCTGGTCGAGCCCCATGCGTCAGCTTGGGGCTTCTGCTCGTCATCGCAACAAGCCCCAAGCTGACGCATGGGGCTGGGTCGCATGGTCATCAAGCTGATCAGGCTTAGGCAAAAAAGAAGGGCGTCCCTGGCGGGGCGCCCTTTTTGCTGTGCTTGATGATTTGGCTTACTGGGCGGTGCCCAAGCTGCGTTCGAGGAAGTTGGTCATCATCTCGCGCATCTGCCGGGCGGCGGGGCCGGAGACGCCGTGGGACTTCTGCGGGTAGATCATCATCTCAAACTGCTTGCCCGCCTTCTGCAGCGCATCGGCCATCTGGAAGCTGTTCTGGAACAGCACGTTGTCGTCGCCGAAATTGTGGACCAGTAATAGCTTGCCCTTCAAATTGCCGGCGTAGGTCAACGCGGAGCTGTCCTTGTAGCCAGACTCGTTCTCCTGCGGCAGGCCCAGGTAGCGTTCGGTGTAGATGGTGTCGTAGTGCCGCCAATCCACCACCGGCGCGCCTGAAATGCCCGCCGCGAAAACTTCCGGGGCGTTGAGCAAGGCATAGAGCGTCATGTAGCCGCCATAGCTCCAGCCATTGATGCCGACGCGCTTGGCGTCGACAAAGCCCATCTTGGTGAGGTGCTCGACGCCGGTCTTCTGGTCTTCCAGTTCCTGCTTGCCCATGCGGCGGTAGAGCTTTGATTCCCAGGCATGTCCACGGCCGGCGGAACCGCGGTTGTCCAGCTGCCAGATCACAAAGCCCTTGTGGGCCAGTGCCTGTTCCCAGCTGAGGCCCACCCAGGAATCGCGGACGGTCTGCGCGTGCGGACCGCCATAGACGAACACGACGGCGGGGTACTTTTTGGCCGGGTCGAAGTTGACCGGCTTGATCAGCCGGGCGTAGAGCAAAGCGCCGTCCGTGGAAGTGACCTTCACCACCTCAGTGGGTAGCAGCGCAAACTCGTCGATCACTTTGCGGTCGGCCTCACGGTAGACGGCCACTTCCGCTCCATCGGCCTTGTGCAGGGTGGTGCGCGGCGGGGTCTTGAGCGAAGAGTGCGTGTCCAGATAGAAGTCCGCCGCCGGGCTCATGGAGATGGTGTGGGTGCCGCCCGCGGAGGTGAGTGCCTTCTTCTCGCCGGAGTTCAAGTCCACCACGTAGAGCTGCCGCTCCAGCGGGCTGGCCTCGGTGGAGGTGAAGTAGATCTTGCCGGCTTTCTCGTCCACCTGCAACACATCGGAGACTTCCCATTCGCCATTCGTGAGGCGCTTGACCTCCTGGCCTTCGTAGCTCATCAGGTACAGGTGCCGGAAGCCGGACTTTTCGCTGGACCACAGAAACTGCTTGCGCGAGGGCAGAAAGGTTAGGTCATCAGCGACGTTGATCCAAGTCGAATCCTTTTCGGTGAACAACACCTTGGAAGCGCCCGTGGTGGCATCGGCGGCGATGAAATCGAGTTTGTTCTGGACGCGCGTCAGCTTCTGCACGGCCAGCGTGCTGGATTCCGGAATCCAGTTGACGCGGGCCAGCAGATGGTCCCGCATTTCGCCCAGGTCCATCCACTTGGTGGAGCCGCCGGTGGCGCTGACGACACCTAGCCGGACGTCGGAGTTTTGCGTGCCGGTTTTGGGGTACTTCTGCGGTTCGGCAAAGGCGGTGACGCCCAACAGATCGGCATGCGGGTAAGTGCCGAGACGCGTCGTGTCGAACTGCATGTAGGCGATCCGGGATGAATCGGGTGACCACCACCAGGCGGTGCCCAGGTCCAGCTCTTCGGGGTAGACCCAGTCGAGCTCGCCGTTGAGGATGTTGGCTGAACCGTCGGTGGTGAGCCGTGTTGCCTTCTTGCTCGCGATGTCCATCACGTAGAGGTCATGGTCGATGCGGAAGCCCAGGCGCTTGCCATCGGGCGATGGCTTGGGGTCGCGCTCCGCGGTGGCAGTGGCGGTGAGCTGCTCATGCTTTTTCGAATCGGTGTTGAACAGGAACAGGTCGCCTTCGACGATCAGCAGCAGATCGCGCCCGTTGGGCATCCACTGGACGGTCTTTTCGGCGACGCGGCGGTTCTGCCAGTCAAACCGTCCGGCGGCGGGGGGCTTGGTGGCCAGTGCCTCCAGCTTCTTCATCTCCACCAGTTCCTTGGCCTTCTTGGAAGAGGCGTCGTAGAGCATCAACTTGCCCGCTTCGCTGTAGACAAACTCTTTGCCCAGGGGAGACCAGTTGGCGCGTGGGGCGAAGCTGGGCCGCTGCGCTCCGACGGCTTCCAGCGTGACGGGTTTGCGTTGCTGAGGTTCAGCGCACAGAGTCAGCGTGAACGGCAGAAGGAGCGGGAGAAAACGGTGGATCCGGTGGCAAAACATGCTTGTCCGATTCTAACCGCGCCGGGACCGCCGCCGAGTCCGCCAGCACCATGACGGAGGCCTTACCGTTCCGATGGACACAGCGCAAAGCAGGATTGGAGAGTATCTTGACCGCCTGCGTTTTGACTTCTTCGGCCGTGAGATCGAGCGCGTAGTCGTCCTCCAGCACCAGTGCGTAGTCCAGATGATGTTCCCGCATGAACCCGGGCAGATCAGCAAAGTAACCACTAAGGGCTTCCCGCCGATCCCCGTAGAAGTACTTTGTGGGGGCATGCATGCCGCGGGCGGTGCGGCCGGTGTGGAGCCACAACAGCGGGTCCTGGGCGGCGGCAAAGCGGGCATTCGGTGGTGTCTCGCGGGCGATCCATTGGTAGACCGGCTGCAACTTCAGCTGGCGTTCGCGCAGGGTGTGAGCCATCCGCGGCAATAGAACGAAAACGCCTTCCAGATTGAGATACAGCACGGACAACACAAATGCGGCCGCCACCGGCCGGGCCCAGGGCATCATCTTGGGCATCTGCCGCACTTCTGCGCCCAGCCCCGCGATCAGGAAAGGTAGCACCGGCAACAGAAATCGCTCATGGGGGCTAAAGTTCCAAAAGATCAGCATGGGTAGAAAGGCCAGCAGAAAGGCCTGGTAGTGCGAGAACCGCAACCGGAAGAAGCTGATCAATCCCACCAGGCCCAGCAGCGGCGCCAGATAGAGAGACCAACCGGTGTTGCCCGAGCCAAAGGCCAACAAACGTCCGGCACCGATGATGAGAACGGGCAGATTGGTGAGGGCAATACCTGGCAGGTCGGCCAGCGAATGGTTGGCCAGATAGAAGCCCAGGTAGTCGATGTAGT
>JAPKYX010000296.1 GCA_026394075.1 Acidobacteriota bacterium | reverse complement strand
CCAAGCTATCAGCGGCTGGCTACACCGAAATTCAGCTGCTGGGCCAGAACGTGAACAGCTTCCGGGCACCGGATTCTGACCCGTCGCGGCCCCTGGGTTCAGATTTTGCCGAACTGCTCCGCCGCGTCGGCCAAGTCCCCGGCATTCGCCGTGTGCGCTTCATGACGTCGCACCCGCGGGATTTTGTGCGGGATATTGTCGACGCCATCGACGAGAACCCCGTGCTGTGCAACCACGTCCATCTGCCCGTCCAGTCCGGCTCGACCGCGGTGCTGAAGGCGATGCAACGGCAGTACACGCGAGATGAGTATCTACGCCGTATTGATTGGATGAAGTCGACCCGCCGCGAACTCACGCTCACGTCCGACATCATTGTGGGCTTCCCTGGCGAAACCGAGCAGGACCTGCAGGACACGCTCAGCCTGCTGTCAGAAGTTGAGTACGACGCCATTTTCGCGTTCAAGTACTCCAAGCGCCCCAATACTCCGGCGCTGGCCCTGGAAGACCATATCACCGAGGAAGAAAAGTCCCGTCGCCTGCTGATGGTCCAGGAGCACCAACGGGCCATCCAGATCCGCCGTAACGCCCGTCACGTGGGCCGCACCGAAGAGGTGATGGTGGAAGGCTTCAACAAGGCCACCAACCAGTGGCTGGGCAAGACCACGCAATTGAAGACGATCACCTTCGCCGCGCCCGGCGAACTGGCGGGCGAGTACCGCCGCGTGATGGTCACCCGGGCGGGTCCGGCCGCGCTGGCCGGCGAACTGGTCCAATAACCGCTGGTAGTGGGGCTGTACAATCGGCTCATTCACCCACCAGCGACAAGGAGACAATCTATGACGGCAGCCCCGCCCACCACCATCTCGAGCGGCGCGGAGTACATCGCCAGCCTCCGCGGACGCAACCTGGAGGTCTACTTCATGGGGGAGCGGATCGCGGAGCCGGTGGACCATCCCGTCATTCGCCCTTCGATCAACGCCGTCGCCCGCACGTTTGACCTGGCCCAGGAGAACCCGGAATTGGCCAGCGCCTGGTCCAGCCTCTCCGGCCGGCGGGTCAATCGCTTCCTGCATGTCACCGAAAGTGTCGCCGATGTGGTCGATCAAAACCGCATGCAGCGCCGCCTGGGGCAACTCACCGGCACTTGCTTCCAGCGCTGCGTCGGGATGGACGCGATCAATTCGCTCTTTTCGGTGACGCACGAAATGGACCTGGCGCATGGGACGGGTTACCACACCCGTTTCCGCGACTTCGTCATCCGCATGCAGGAAGCCAACTACGTCATCGGCGGCGCCATGACCGACCCCAAAGGCGACCGCAGCAAAGGCCCGGCGGATCAATCCGAGCCTGACATGTTCACCCGCATCGTCGAACGCCGCCCGGATGGTGTCGTCATCCGTGGGGCGAAAATGCACCAGACTGGCTGCTTGAACTCACACTGGCTGATCGTGATGCCCACCATGCGGCTCCGCCCGGTTGACCGTGACTATGCCGTGGTGGCCGCGATTCCGGTGGACCACCCGGGGCTCACCTACATCTATGGCCGCCAGTCCTGCGATACGCGCGCGCTCGAAGGTGGCGAGATCGACCAGGGCAATGCGCAGTATTCCGGCCAGGAAGCGATGATCCTGATCGATGACGTGTTTGTGCCCAACGAACTGATCTTCATGGATGGCGAAACGGCCTTCGCCGCCATGCTGGTGGAGCGGTTCACGTCCTATCACCGCCGTTCCTACGTATGCAAGACCGGCGTGGGCGATGTGCTGATTGGTGCGGCGGCGCTAGCGGCGGATTTCAATGGCGTGGGCGCGGTCAGCCACGTCCGCGACAAGCTGGTGGAGATGACTCACCTCAACGAGACCATCTACGGCACCGGCATGGCCGCCTCCCACGAATCAGAGCGCACGGCGGCGGGTAACTATCAGCCCAATGACCTGCTGGCCAACGTCTGCAAGCAAAACGTCACGCGCTTCCCGTATGAGCTGGGGCGGCTGGCGCAGGACCTGGCGGGCGGCCTGGTGGCGACACTGCCTTCCGAGAAAGACTTTGCGAATCCCGTCACCGGCGACCGGTTGCGCAAGTTCCTGCAGGGCCGCGATGGAGCCTCGGCCGAGGACCGCGCGCGCGTCTTCCGGTTGATCGAGAACATGACGCTGGGCCGCAATGCGGTGGGGTATCTCACCGAATCGATGCACGGCGCGGGCAGCCCGCAAGCGCAACGCATCCAGATCGCGCGGCAGTCCAACCTGGAAGCCAAGAAGGAATTGGCGCGGCATCTCGCCGGCCTACCTCCGGGATCCGCGACCGCGTAAGACACCGGTCTCCAGAAAAGTGTTGGCACGCGGCGCAATGCAGACTATAGTTCTTACATGCCGCTGACACCGGAACAACGAACCGCCAATCTGGCCCGCATTGCCGCCGCCGCCGTCGCCACCGAGGCCGCCACCGGCGTACCCGCTGAACTCTGCACGGCCCAGTGCATTCTCGAA
Organism: Acidobacteriota bacterium; assembly: GCA_026394075.1. GTDB lineage: Bacteria > Acidobacteriota > Terriglobia > Bryobacterales > Bryobacteraceae > JAPKYZ01. The sequence continues at coordinate 30,194 of JAPKYX010000296.1, read as the reverse complement.
TCGGCCTGGCTCGAAAAAGCGCCCGGCAACAATCCATTCGGCATCAAGGCGCGCGCGGGGCAACCTTCGACGCCAGTGCTGACCACCGAGTTTCTGACTCCCCAGCAGTTGGACCGGGTCCGGGCCAGTGGCAAGGAGATCCGCAGCGTGGAACCCAGCACCGGGGGCAAGCAGAAGGTGATGATGGTCGATCAGTTCGCGGCGTTTCCTACTCTGGCCGATGCCTTCACCGCCTACGCCAACCTGCTGGTGAAAGGTAAGTACTTTGCGCCACGCTTCGCGCGCTACCAGGAACATAAGAACCTGCCGCAGTTGCTGGCCGACATGAAGGGTGCCGACGGTCAGCCGCCGTATGCCACGGCCCCCGATTACGATACGAAGATCCTGCAACTGGTCAATCAGAACAACGTTAAGACCGCGCTGGCGGCGGCGCGGCCGAAAACGGCCGGTGCCGGAAGTTAGTTCAGATTTGTGCACTGCGTCCGAAACCCCAGTGGTTGCATGGTGGCGCAGGCTGTCAGCCTGCAGGCGGAATTCATTCCGCCTCGGGGCGCGGGGAAGCTGAAAAGGCTATAGTCTGAGGTGTCCGCGGTGAACTGGCGGGACTAAAGTCCCGCTGCAGGCTGACAGCCTGCGCCACACCAGGCCTCGCCGAACTACGCGCTCATGAACTCCATCAGCCGCTCCCGGTAGCTGCGTGACAGCGTGAGTTGGGTGCCGTCGTTCAGCACGATCAGATACTCTCCGTGGAACCACGGCTGCAGTTCCTTGATGCGTTCCACATTGACGATGCGCGAGCGGTGGACGCGGATAAACTTCTGCGGGTTCAGCCGCTCCTGAATGGAGTTCATCGTTTCCCGCAGGATGTGCGTCTCGTGCCCTAAGTGGAGCACCACGTAGTTATCGGCCGCCTCCACCCAGTCAATGTCTTCCATCTTCACGAAGAAGACTTTGCCCGAGGATCGGACCGCCAGCCGGTTGGGCCGGGCTTTGCCGGAGGTCGAGTTGCCGGATGTGCGCTGTAGGTCGTGATGGCTCCGCACGCGGTTCAGGCAACGGTCCAGCCGCTCCTGGTCGAAGGGCTTCAACAGATAGTCCAGCGCACTTACCTCAAAGGCCCGCACGGCGTGGACGTCGTGGGCGGTGACAAACACCACCATGGGCATCTTGGTGGCGCTCTGCGATTCCAGGAACGCAAAGCCGTCCATCTCCGGCATTTGAATATCCAGGAACACCAGATCCACCGGACGCTGGTCGAGAAACGCCGCCGCTTCCGCGCCGCTGGAGCACTCTCCGGCCACCGCAATATCGGACTGCGTCTCCAGCAGCCGCCGCAGCCGTTGGCGGGCGATCCGCTCATCATCCACAATCAAAGTTTCGATCGGCATAAACACCCCAAAAACAAAATCCCCGCCCCAAGCTAGGGGCTTAGACGAAGCGGCAGCTCAATTGTTACTTCAAATCCACCCGTGGCCACATTCGAAAACGACAGAATGTGATCCACGCCATAGACCTGGTCCAGCCGCCGCCGCGTGTTGGCCAAGCCCACCCCTTCCTTGATCTTGATGGTGCCCTTCTGGGCCACCCCGGGGCCGTTGTCGATCACTTTCAGCAACAGCCGGCCGCCACCGGATTTGGCGCGGATCAACAGCGTTCCGACGCCTGATATCTGCGAGAGCCCATGCTTCAACGCATTCTCAACGATGGGCTGCAACACCAGATTGGGTACCCGGCCGTGCAGTGCCGCCGCGTCCACTTCCCAGGTCACTTTCAGGCGCTCTTCAAACCGGATCTGCTCAATTTCCAGGTACCGCTTCAGAAAGTCGATCTCCACCATCAACGGCACTTCCGGAATACCCATGTGATCCAGGGTCAGCCGCAGGAATTCGCTCAACCGGATCACCATCCGTTCGGCGGTACCGGGATCAGAATGAACCAGTTCGCTGATCGTGTTCAGGGTGTTGAACAGAAAGTGCGGATGCAACTGCATCTTCAGGGCTTGCAGTTGGGCGCGCGCCAGTTCCACTTCCAGTTGCGTCGCCCGCAGGCGGTCGCGTTCGGCACGTCGCAGATAGTCGCGCGCGATTTGCGAAAGTAGCACGATGCCGTATTGCAGAACGCCGTAATCCAGCGACAGCAGCGCCATCCGCAGCACCGCATCCAGCGTTTCCAGCCGCTTGGTGGGGAACAGCAACGGCAGCATGGTCGCATCCCACAGCGCCTTGCTCAAGATCCCCAGCGCCACCGCGGCCGTCAGATGGAGCGCCAAGTTGCGCCACCAGTGCGGCCGGTTGAGGGGGAAACGGCTGGCCAAACTCAACACGATGGGTGTCAGCACCGCCCATATCCAGGCAAAGCTAACCTCCGCGCTCACCGACTGCCACCAGGTGAACGGGTTCTCACCCATCGAGGCGCGGTAATGCGTTTGGACTGCTGTGATCAGCCCAAACAGTGTCCAAAGGAGCCAGATCTTGGCCCACCGCGGCAAGCCGGGCGTCATTGTGGCTGTTTCATAGTTCCGGCTCAAGTCCAATCCGAGATCACCCTGCCCCATTAAGTACGCTTCGGGCGTCCGGTCCAGTTCCCCTGAATTTTCACTTGGGGCCAGCGTTGGCCTCATAAAAACGCCAGGAACCGAAAAATGTCTTCAACTACAGTGACGGTTTTCTTGGTGGTTCGCCCCTCGATTGTGGCCAAACTGGGGATTTCCGTGGTGAGTGGTGGCATCCGGGCCTGGTTTGGCCAAACGCCGGTACCGGAACCAGGTAGGACCGGCGCCTCATGGAGCCGCCGCTGTCTCAACTCTATTCTTGGTTTGTGACCAGCCGCCAGCGGCCGAGATCACGGGCACCCGGCCACTACCGGTTGACCCAATAACAAGATTTCCCGGAGACACGTTCAAATGAAAATCACCCTATTTTCCGCCTGCGCACTGGTTGCGGCTCTCACTTTCCCCGCCGCGGCGGGTTCGATTCCGTACGCGAACATCGGTACACCGGCCCCGGCGAACACCTTCACCGCCGCTCACACGGGCACCGTCACGGCCTACTTTTTTGCGACTGACGCGGGCTATACCAGCCAGATTGGCTTGCTGGTGAACGGTGTCTCCACTGGCATCCTGGGGCTGACCAACCATGCCTCGAGCTACGGCGACAGCCTGGTGTTGGGCAACGTGAACGCGGGTGACACCCTGGTGTTCCGGCTTTACGTTCAGAACACGAATTCCTCCTGGTACTCAAACCCGGCGCTGAACTCCGATGGAAAGAACCACGTCTACTCCGCCGCTTTCGCTGGCAAGGGCAGCATCCCGACCGGCACCTACGTCGCCTTTGAAGACCTGCCGAACCTGGGCGATGTCGACTACAACGATCATCAGTTCGTCTTCACCAACATCGCCCAGCCGGGAATCTCCTCGGTGGCCACGCCGGAACCGGCTTCACTGGCGCTGATGGGTGGTGCTCTCGTCGGGTTGGGCCTGATCCGCCGCCGGTCCGCCCGCTAAGCCTGGGCCAGCCGAGACCGCCTCTTGGCCAACTGTCCGCACAAAAAACCGGCCCGGGGCGCCTCCTACCCCCGGGCCGGTTTCTGTTTTCTGGGTCCGACTGTTCAGCGGAAGGAGCGTAACGACTGCCAGTTGACCGCCCGGCCGGGTTGCCCGGCTTCGATCTTTGCGTACAGGCGGGCCACGTCCTGGGCCCGCTTCTTCTTTCCGTTCCTGAGCAGCAGTTGCCCGTAGAGCTTCAGCGAAGGGGTCAAGCTGGCATGCTCATTCCCCACCACCTGTTGCTTGAGTGCCAGCGAGCGTTCCACCAACGCCTCGGCTTCAGTCCAACGGCGTCCGGCCATCGTGACCACCGCCAGGTTAAACAGCAGTTCCGCATTCTGGAAATGCGCCGCGCCAAGGAAGCGCTCCCGGTGGGCCAAGGCTTGCCGGAACAGCGGCTCCGCTTCGGAGAAGCGGTCTTGATCCACCAGCAGCGCCGCGTAGTTGTTTAGATAGCTGGCAAAGCGGGCCTGCGTCTCAATACCCGCCGTCCGGGCGTGGGTAATGGCGTCGCGGTAGTAGCGTTCGGCGTCGTCAAACTTCCGTTGGCCACGGTAGAGATCGGCCATGGAGAGAAGCAAGCCGGCATAGTCCGGGTGCGACTCGCCCAATCCTTGGCGAACCAGCACCGCCGCCCGCTGCGCCAGTTTCTCAGCCTCGGCAAAGCGCTGCCGGGCGGCCAGCAGTTCGGCCAGCTCCACCATGGTCGGGGCCATCTGGGGATGCCCGTCGGGCAAGCCCTGTTGCTGAACCCGCAGCACCTCCCGCAACCATCGCTCCGCTTGGTTCGCATCGCCCCGGAGGCGGGCGATATGTGCCTGCTGAAGCAGGACACGACTGACGGCGAGACTATCCGGCCCGCGAAACGTAACCAGGATCTCCTTGGCCCAGGTCGCGGACTGGTCCGCCTCATCCAGCAGTCCCAGCGACAGCTGCGTTTGGGCTCGGCCCAACAGGGCGTAGGCCAGCGGCAAACTCAGCAGCTTGTTGCGTCCCCCTGATTCACGCGCCACCGCTGCATTCAGTACCTTCAGCGATTCCGGCAGCCGCCCCACGCTACGCAGCGTGTTGCCATGGATGGTGAGTGCCGCCACGGAGGTGTCACCGGTGGTGAGCGCCAGTTCCGACCACCGCAAGGCGGCAGCATCGTCGCCCCGGGCATGATAGAGCTCCGCCAGGTTCGTAGCCGCTTTGGCGGCATCGCCCGCCCTCCCCAACTGCAACCAGATCCGGTGCGCATTCTGATAGTCGGTCAACGCGTCGGCATACTGTCCCGCACGGTAACGCACCGCGCCTCGGTTGTTGGCGGCCAGAGCCACAAAATGGGTCTCACTGCCCCATGCCTGGGCTTTGCGGATAGCTTCGCCGTAGACGCTGTCCGCTTCCGGAAACAGCTGGTCCGACTGCAGACGGTTGCCCTCGGTGATCAGGCGATCGACGGCGTTCAGTTGGGCCAGAAGAGCGATGACAGCGCAGACCATGGTCCATACTCGGCTGAAGTTGCCGTGGCCGAAGCCGGATTGTGGTCAGCGGGGGGCAGAGTGGGGCAGAGTGGCGCGGGACGCGGCCAATAGGGCTCGGGTAGGCGGCGCCGCTTACTCGGTCCGCAACGCCACCAACGGGTCAACCTTCAGCGCCCGGCTGGCTGGCCACCAGGAGGAGGCCACGGCGATGGCCACCAACAGCAGCACCGCCAACCCCAGCAGCAGCGGATCGTGGGGGTTCACGCCGAACAGTACGGCACCCATCACGCGGCCCAGGGGAATGCTCAGCAGTACCCCGGCTACGACGCCTGCTCCCGTGATCACCACCGTGCGGTGCAGCACGGCGGACAACACGTTGGTGGCGCTGGCCCCGATGGCCATGCGGATGCCGATCTCTTTGCGGCGACGGGCCACCGAATAGGCCACCGCCCCATAGATGCCCACGGCCGCCAGCAGCGCGGCCAAGCCACCAAAGGCCGTCAGGACGCGGGCGGCCATCTTGGCGGGAAACAGGGGCAACTCCAGATGCTCATAGAGGCTCCGCTGGTCATAGATGGTCAGGCCGCTATCCAGCTGGTGAACGGCACTGGTCAGCAGTTGCAGTGCCTCCGGTGCCGGCAGCTTCGACCGGGCAATGATCGACACACCCAGCGGCAGCCATTGCTCCGCCGGACGGTACACGGCCAGCGCGGGCGCTTCCGAAAGCGAAAAATACTTTCCGTCCTCCACCACGCCGACAATCTCATGCTTCTGGCCATCCGGGCCGAAGGCGAGACGGCGGCCTATTGGGTTCTCATTCGGGAACATCCTCCGGGCGAACGTTTCATTCACGACGGCCACGGAGGTGGAATCGCGCTGGTCCCGGTCATCAAACAGCCGGCCTTGTTTTACACGCGTACCCATCGTGGCGAAGTATCCGGCCGAAACCTGATAGGTATAGGCGCTGGGGGCCTCCGCCGCCTTGGGCTGAGGTTTGCCTTCAATGAAGATCGATTCGGCCGAGACATTCAGGCTGAGTTGCAGGGAGCTGGTGAGGGCCACTGATTCCAGCCCCGGCCGCAGGCTGAGCTCACGGAGCAGAGTTTGCTCCAGCGCCCGTGCGCGGTCCTTGGAGTAGCCCTCCATCGCCAGATCGATCGACGCGGAGACCATCCCCTCCGGCCGGAACCCCAGTGGTACCTCCATGGCCTGCTGCAGGCTTCGGATCACCAGCACCGATCCGGCGAGTAAAACTACCGAAAGGGCCACTTGCGCGCCCACCAGCAGATCCCGCAGCGGCCAATGGCGCATCCGCCCGCTCTCGGCTTCGTTCTTCAGCGCGGGCAGCAGCCGGGTTTGGGCGGAGGTGAGCGCCGGGCCCAGCCCGAATAGAAGCGTGGATACCATGGCAGCGGTCAACGCGAATAGAAAGGTCCGAAGGTTCCAGCTGAGCTCCAGCGTCATGGGAGCGTCGATCGGTAGCCTCATCGCCGCCAGACCGCTCACCAGCCATTGCGCCGCCAGCAATCCCGCGACCGAGCCGAGAAATGACAGCAGCAGACTCTCCGTCAGAACTTCCCGCAATAGATCCCGCGTGCTGGCACCCAATGCGAGCCGCACCGCCACCTCTCGCCTGCGGTCCGAGGCGCGGGCCAACAACAGGCTGGCCAGATTGGTGCAGACAATCAGCAGCACCAGTCCCGTGATGAGGAAGATGACGCTGGTGAAGCCGATGACGGGTTGGCGCAGAAAGCTGCCGACCAGGCCGGGTTCCACCAGGTCGAAACGCAGCCCTTCGTTGATCTTGGGGTAGACGCGGCCCAGTTCCTGCGCAAGGCGGTTCAGGTCGCCAGTGGCTTGCTCCCGGGTGACGCCCGCCTTCAGCCGACCGGCCACGAACAGATTGTTGGTGGGGCGGCTGTTCAGCCACGGGTTACCCGGCTCCAGTTGGGGCTGCATCATCATGGGTGCCCAGAACTCGGCGCCATACATTCGCTCCAGGCCCCGGAACCCAAGCGGGGCGACGCCGATGATGGTGTAGTCAAGACCGTTCAACTTGATCCGTTCACCAATCGCCTCCGGCCGGCCACCAAACCGCCGCTGCCAGAGACCAAAGCTCAACACCACCACCGGGTGGGCACCTTGTCGCAGGTCATCGTCCGGGGTCAACAATCTTCCCAGTGCCGGCTGCACGCCCAGCAGGGGAAAGTAGTTGCCGGTGGCCAGGTAGCCCCAGATACGGGTCTGTTGGCCCTGCGCATTCATGGCAGCGGGCACAAAGCGATAGCCCAGCAGCCCGGTGAACGTTTGGTTCTGTTGCTGGAGGTCCTGGAAATTCGGGTAGGAATGCGTGGCGAAGGAGCTGGCGGAACTGCTGACTGAGACCAGTTGCTGCGGTTGGTTCACCGGCAGGGCACCCAGGAACAGTGAATCCATCAGGGTAAAGACCACGATGTTGGCACCGATGCCCAAGCTGAGTGTCAGCACCGCCACGGCGGTAAAACCAGGGCTCTTCATCGTCCGCCGCCAAGCCACCCGCCAATCCGACCAGAACCGATCCATGTGGGTCCATTTTGCAATCCACATGCCAAGCGGGCGGTACCCGGCACGGCCGGCAAGCAAAGAAAAGGCGGCTGATTCCGAAGAGTTTCAGAACCAGCCGCCTGACGGATGTCCGTTTTCGGGACGCGGGCGTCCGTTACGCCTCAGTCTGCTGCCGTGGGGTTACGGAAGCTTCGGTGCTACTTCGCGCTGCGAAGAGATCACGCGATCCACAATGCCATACTGCACGGCGGCATCGGCTTCCATGATGTAGTCGCGTTCCACGTCGCGGGCGATTTTGTCCACCGGCTGACCGGTTGCGTTCGCCAGGATCCCGTTCAGGATCTCGCGCATGCGGAGGATCTCGCGGGCGTAGATGTCGATGTCGGTGGCCTGTCCGGCCAAGCCGCTCATCGAAGGTTGGTGGATCAGGATGCGCGAATGAGGCAGGGTAAAGCGCTTGCCCTTCGTACCCGCCGCCAGCAACACCGCGCCCATGGACGCGGCTTGGCCCACGCAATAGGTGACGATGTCTGGTTCCACCAGGTTCATTGTGTCTAAAATCGCCAGGCCGGCCGTGATAGAGCCGCCTGGAGAATTTATGTAGAGCGAAATATCACGCTCCGGATCTTCAGCTGCAAGAAAAAGAATCTGGGCAATGATCAGGTTGGCCACCTGATCGTCGATCGGCGTCCCCAGGAAGATGATGTTCTCTTTCAGTAGGCGTGAATAAATGTCAAACGCCCGTTCGCCCCGCGAACTCTGTTCCACCACCATGGGAACCAACATGTTGTGCGGTGTCGGCATATTGTGGGGTGTCGGCGTCTCCCCGTAAAGCTTACGATCTGCTGGCATCCAGCCTCCTGGTACCAGGATAGCGTGGCTGGAGCCAAGTGGCGCTCAGGTAAAACAATTAGTCCATCTGCTCTTCCGGTTAGGTCTGTAACAATTGGGGCGACAATTGTGAGATTCTTGACGAGTGGTGGCCCAAGACCACGTCCGACAGCCCGAGGCTGGTGCCGCCGTTGTCTTGGTGGTAGTCCTCGGGTTTAGGTAGTATTAAGACTGTTGGCGTGTCCTGGTAAAGGGCACGGTACAGTGGATTGCATTAAATAGTACGATTTAGCGGCCGATAATCCCTTAGGAGGATAATCCAACAGGCGCCTGGCATGGCGTTGGCTCATCTCATGACCGGCATTCAACGCGTACTGATCGCCGACGATAGCATTGTGTCCCGGCACTTGCTCGAAGCCACGCTCCGGCGCTGGGGCTACGAGGTTTCGGTGGCCTGTGACGGCGCAGAGGCGTGGGCCGCGCTGGAACGCGATGATGCCCCCAGCATGGTGATCCTGGATTGGGTGATGCCCATCATGACGGGTCCGGAGGTGTGTACCCGCCTTCGCAGCCTGGCCCGGGAGCAGTACACCTATATCCTGTTGCTGACCTCCAAGAATCTGAAGGAAGATCTGATCGCCGGCATGAATTCCGGGGCCGATGATTACATCATCAAGCCATTCGATCAGCAGGAGCTACAGGTCCGCCTGGAGGCGGGCAAGCGCATTCTGCAACTGCACGAAGCGCTGCTGGACGCACAGAAGAAGCTTTTCAAGCAGGCCACCTACGACGAGTTGACGGGCTTGTTTAACCGGTCCCGCATTTTGGAGATTCTGCGTTCCGAACTGGCGCGAGCGGCCCGCGAGCAGACGCCCGTGGGGGTCGTGCTGGCCGACATTGACCGCTTCAAGCTGGTGAATGACACCTTCGGCCATGATGCGGGGGACGTCACGCTGCAGCAGACGGCTCTGCGGATGCAATCCTCGATCCGGTCCTACGATGCCATCGGGCGCTATGGTGGCGAAGAGTTTCTGGTCTTGATGCCGGGCTGTGATCTGGGATGTGCCGCGCAACAGGCGGAGCGCTTGCGTCTGGCCGTTTCGCGGGAGCCGCTCACGCTCAGTGGTGGTTCGGGTAGTCCGGAACTGCTGCTTGCCGTGAGCGCCAGCTTTGGTGCCACCACCTACTACCCCGGTTCACCCATCAGCGTGGAAGGTCTCATCAAGCTGGCCGATGAAGCCCTCTACGAAGCCAAGCGCCTGGGCCGCAACCGCGTTGTCACCCGGCAGGACCAAAGCGCTCCCGCCGAGTTCCAGCACAATTGCGATGCTGAGCCCGTCACCCGGTAGACGGCGATCCGCCGCCACCTATTGAGCGGAGCGCGAGGCGTGGGCCACTTGGAACCGGCTGAGTGAGGTGGCATACTGCACCACACCCTTCGCCAGGGCTTCGGCGATCTTCTGGCGATAGTCGCCGCGCTTCAACAGCGCTTCTTCGCGGGCATTAGAGACAAAGCCGATCTCACTCAAGATTGAAGGCATCTGCGCGCCAATCAGCACCACAAACGGAGCGCGCTTCACGCCCCGGTCCCGCTGCGGTGCGGCGCCTTTGGTCATGGCAATCATCGAGGATTGCACCTTGGACGCAAAGTCCCGCGATTCGGTCAGCTTCTCATTCAGCGCTATCTTTTGCAGCAGGTCTTTCAATTCAAAGATGGTCTTTCCCGACGAGGCGTTTTCGCGCGACGCCACTTCCAGCGCTTCCCGGGCGGAAGTGAAGTTCAGGAAATAGGTTTCCGGCCCGGCCGCCTGCTTAAAGGGCGAGGAATTGGCGTGGATCGAAACAAACAGGTCCGCCCGCTGCTCATTGGCGAACTCGGTGCGGCGCTCCAGCGCGACAAACCGGTCGTCATCGCGGGTATAGATCACCTCTGAGCCCAGCTGCTCTTCCAGCAGCTGCCCCAGCCGTTTGGCGACATCCAGTACCAGTTCCTTTTCGTGGAGCCCGTTCGCGCTGGAAGTTCCGAAGTCGTTTCCGCCATGGCCGGGGTCAATCACGATCCGGCCCAACTTGAGTCCCAGAGCCCGGGTCAAGGACCGCGAGCCGCGACGGGCCGGCGTCGGACTGAGACCAGGCGTCGGGCTAGGGCCAGGCGTCGGAGTGAGCCTAGCGGGCGGAGTGGGGCTAGGTGAGTTACTCAGACCCGGCCCGGTATTCGCCATCAGCGTCGGCGGCGTAGCCGTACCGTTCGAAGAATTCCCTCCCGGGCTCTCTCCGTTCTCGGGCGCGGGAGCAGGCTCCGAAGGTGCCGACGCGGCTATCTCTGCCGTGCGCCCGGGGGTTGCCGTCAGATCTTCCTCGGCCCGGGGGACCGCAGCGGAGCGGCGCGCCGCGATGACGGGTTTGTCCGCGGGGGACTTGGACCCGGCTGGGACTTCGGTGCTCGCGGCGGACTTCACTCCGTTGGACTTACCTTGGGACACAGCCGGCAGTTTGGGCGTCGCCGTGGACAGTTCGATGCGCGCGGGCGTAGGCTGACTGGCCTTGCGATTCGCTGCCGACAATTTCTCCGGAGTTTGCTTCTCGCTCACCCGCCCAGCTGCGGCCGGCGCTTTGCCGGGCTCTGTCCCTGGTCCGGTTGCGGGGATCGCGGCCGGCGGCGCGGGGATGCGTCCGGTGGCCACGGCTTCGCGTGCTCCGGAGCGCATCTGGTCCAGTGAAATCCGCGGCGGTGGGGGAGTTCCCGTGCCGCCAGCCTTGACGGTCACCACCATCCGGGCGGGCTGCTCCAACTGGCTCACCGTCAGCCGGACATCGTCTGAGGCCAAATCGAACACGACCCGGACCATGCCAGGCGTCGTTTCGGCGGCTCGGACCTTGATCACCTGGGTTGAACCGCCGTCGGCGGAGAAATACCGTTTGCCGGCTAACCGCAGTTCCGCGTTCGCAAAATCAAAATAGGCACGGCTCGGATTCGACAGCCGGCCTTGCCGGAAGGTGAGCGGCGCGGTCGACTCAATCACTACCTCTAGCGGTGCCACCGACACACGGATCGCCGTCAAGCCGGTCAGGTCCGCAGGTGCAGCCCACCCGGCAGCCCCACAGGCGATCGCGCAAAGCGGCACTGCGGCAAGAAATCTCATTACGGCATCCGGTAGTGGATACGCCCCTGCTCGTCGGTAAACGTCTCGATCTGGCGTGCTGGCGCGGCGGCCGGCACGGTTCCATCGGGCACCGTGGCCTGCAAGCTGCGCTGGGCCCGCCGCGCTTGGCCATACCGCCGCCCTACCTCGTAGACATAGTTCTGCGTTTCAGCATACGGCGGGATGGCCCCATAGCGGGCCACTGCGCCTTCGCCCGCATTGTAGGCCGCCAGCGCCAGCCGGTCATCGCGGTAAAGCTGCTGGAGATACTTCAGGTAGCGGACTCCGCCTTCGATGTTCTGCTGGGCGTCGAACGGGTTGACCACCCCAAAGCGCCGCGCGGTGGCCGGAATCAATTGCATCAGCCCCATCGCGCCTTTGTTGGAGACCGCCCGGGTGTCGTAGTTGCTCTCGACCTGGACCATTGATTCCACCAGCATCGGGTCCACGTCATGCTTGCGCGCGGCATCGGCAATCAACTCCCGGACATTCTGCTTCGGGCTGCCAGCCGGGGCGGCTGCGGGAGTGAGCGATACTTCACGCGGCCGGATCTCACGCGGCTGAATCTCCTGCGCCTCAACCGGTTGCGCCTCAAGACTCCGTGATTCCACCACCACCGAACGGACCAGGCGCCCGCTCCGCGGATCCACGCGCACCGCACTGCGGCGCACCGATCCTGACGCAGCGGCGGGGTGGGAATCCACCGTGCGGCTGGCCGGTGGCGCGGCCCATAGGCTGCAGGCGGAAACGGCGGTAATCAAACAAACTCGCATAACTATGTTTGAAACAAAGCGTGAAAATACCGTCGAGTTTAGTCTACTCCACAAACGATGGTTCCTCAAACGATTATATCCTTCAATCTGATATCCTTCCCTCATGTCCGCAGAGCGCGCTGCCTTTGTGCTGGCCGGTGGAGCCAGCCGACGCATGGGTCGCGATAAGGCTTTGCTGCCGCTGGCCGGACGTCCGCTGATCGAGCAAATTGCCCGGCGTGCCGCGGCCGTCGCTTCTCCCGTCACCATCGTGGGCTCTCCGGCTAAGTACCAGGGGATGGGCTTCAACGTGATTGCTGACCGGCGTCCGGATTGCGGTCCACTGGCTGGAATCGAAGCGGCGCTTGAGGCCGGGCTGGCCCGCCGCAACCTGATCCTGGCGTGCGACATGCCCCACCTCGATTCGTCCCTGCTGGAGCGGTTGTTCCAGGGTGATGCCGCTTGCGTGCTGCCTGAAACTCCGGATGGCCGCTGGCATCCTTTGTGCGCGGTGTGGGATCAAAGCCTGCTGCCCAGCGTGCGGGCGGCGCTGGATCGTCAAGAGTTCCGGGTGCGGGCCGCGCTGGCCGGTGTGGCCGTACAGGTGGTGCCCGTCGACCAGCTCTCCAACGCCAATACGCCCGAGGAGTGGACGGCCCTGGCTGGTTAAGCCACTCCCGTAGCCCCCATGCCCGACCTTTTCCCCTACTACCTGGAATTCCGCCACGTCTTTAAGACGTTCGATCGCCCCGTTTTAGTTGACGTCAACTTTCATGTCCGCAGCGGCGAGACGGTGGCCATCATCGGCCGCAGCGGCGTTGGCAAGTCGGTCAGCCTGTTGAACATCATGGGCTTCCTGCGGCCCGATTCCGGCCAAGTGATTGTGGCTCATGAAGATATCACAGATTTTGATGAAGCCGAAATGCGCCGCATCCGCAAAAAAGTCACCATGGTTTTCCAGAACGGGGCGCTGTTTGATTCCTTGACGGTGGCAGAAAATATTGAGTTCTCGCTGGAAACACGCGAGGACTATGACCGTGAGAACAAGATGGCGGTGGTCCACGGCCTGCTCGACCTAGTGGATCTGGCGGACTTTGCGGATGCCGCGCCCACGGACCTTTCGGTGGGCCACAAACGCGCGGTCGCCATCGCCCGGGCACTGGCGGCGCAGCCGGAATGCATTCTTTACGACGAACCCACCACCATGGTGGACCCCATCATGTGCGCCCAGGTGGGCGACTTGATGTTGCGCTTGAAGCAGCAGCTGCAGTTGACCAGCGTCGTGGTCACCCATGACCTGGACCTGATGCGCAAGGTCGCCGACCGGGTGGTCTTTCTTTACGAGGGCGGCGTGGTCTACTTTGGCCCCGTCGCTGAGCTGGATAGCTGCCAGCACCCGCATGTGCAGGAGTTTCTGCGCATGGACCGCGTGGAAGTGTAAAGTACATCTGATGGCTTGCGTGGCGCGGACAACTGTAATTTCAGCGTGGGGCAACTCCCGCCACGCGAACCTGTCCGCGGGGTCCACCGCATGATTTTCGTAGAGTTTGACGCTGACTACGTCAAAAGGCTCTCCGAGGGTGATACGGAAACGGAGGCTCATTTCACCAAGTACTTTGGTGAACTGCTGTTTCTGAAGCTGCGTCATCGCATCAGGAACGTGCAACTGATTGAAGATATTCGACAAGAGACCTTGATGCGGGTGCTGAAGACGGTCCGCGCCAAGGGGATTGAACATCCGGAACGGTTGGGCGGGTTTGTGAACACGGTCTCCAACAACGTGATGTTTGAGGAACTCCGCAAGGAGGGACGGACGCTACCGATGTCCGATGACGCCCCGGAGCCGCGCGACGAACGGGTGGACCTGGACGGTCCGTTGCTGAACGAAGAGCTGAAGGCGCAGATTGGCTCTATTCTGGAAGCACTGCCCGAGAAGGACTGCCGCCTCCTCCGTATGATTTTTTTGGAAGAAGTGCCGAAGGAACAGATTTGCCGCCTGTTTAACGTGGATGGTGATTATTTGCGGGTGTTGGTGCACCGGGCGAAGTCCCGCTTCCGCGCGGAGTTCGTCAAGAGGGCGCCTGCAGCGATGGTGATTCAGCGGAAGGTGGGTGTCAGTGGAGCATAACGAAGCCATTCAAAGCCGCGCCGCGGAGCGCTACTCGACGGGGCAGATGCCGCCCGATGAGGCTGAGCTGTTTGAAGCGCACTTCTTTGGCTGCCTGGAGTGCGCCGAAGAAGTCCGCTGGATTTCACTTTTTGAGGCGAACGCCAAGCAGGTGGTGGGCCGCAATGTCCGCGAGACCGACGCGCAATTCGTCGCGGTGGTGGTTTTGGTCCTGAACCAGCGGGTTCCAGTCACGGTGCCCAGCTATGCCCAAAGTTTGGTGTTCTCCATCCCGGTTTCTCCGGGTTGGGGGGCAAGTCACGTCAGTCTCGCGACGGCGGCGGGCACCGCACGCTTTACCATGGCTGTGCCGGAAGCGCAGTTGGCCGTTGGTTCAGTGACGGTGATGGTGGCCGCCCGCGAGATGGACCCGGGCTTTAATCTGTTAACCCTGGTGTCGGCCGACGGCGATCAGTTGGATTATCCGTTCGACATCACACTCAGTTAAGCCCACTGGCGGCGCGCATTCCAGCCCCATGCGTCAGCTTGGGGCTTCTCCTGTACGCGAAAAAGCCCCAAGCTCACGCATGGGGCTGAATGGCCTGTCTTTCGAACCCCAGCAAACAACTCAGGCGCGCGCCGCTAGTCCACTTTGGGCAGGGTGTATTCGAAGCCGTAGAAGTGCTTGCCGCCCGTGATCTCAATGGTCATCTGACCGGTCAGGCCAGTCAGTTCACCGGTGCCTGAATCGGGCACCACGGTCAGCACCAAACCCGCCACGCCGCGGTTCATCGTGCCGCTGTGCTGTAGGACAAACGTGCCCTTGCGCCCGCCCAGCGTACCGGTGACTTTCTCCATCGCGACATAGCCGGCGGACCCTTCGGTCGCGGTCCGGAACGCCAGCATCTGCCCCAGACTGGCGGCTTCCAGGTCACCGTGGAACTGCTTGTCGATCAACATCCGGCCGATCGCGGGTTCACCGCCTTCGTCCGGTGCACCCGGTTTCAGCCGTACCTGAAATTCACCACGAATCTTGGCCAACACAGTCTCCTTGGAGCGGGTTTGATGGGGGGCCTGGGCTGCGTCCACGGTCCACGCGAAAGTAATCAGAAGCGAAATCGCAACGGCGCTGCGCCAGGCGAACCATCCGGGCGAATGCCCGCTTGATTCGGCCACCGCGGCGTCTACCAAAGCTCATGCACCGGGCGGAACTGATAGCGGGCGTCCACCGGAACATACTCAAAGCCGCGCCCAAAGGGATCATCGCGGCGGATGGTGGTCCAGTCGATGCCCAAGGCGCTGTAGATGGTCGCCTCAATGTCCTCGGGCCGGATGTCACGGCCGGCGCTCCAGCCGTGGTCCCGGGTTTCGAAGGCTTGGGCATCGGTGGTGCCGATGACGCTGCGGCCCTTCACCTTGGCCCCGGCCACCAATACGGCCTGCTGCAGGTGGTGATCCCGGCCCGCCTGCGCATTCAGGGCCGTGCCGCCGCCATGGCGGACCGTGCGTCCGAACTCGCCCATGGCGATCACCAGCGTTTCGTTCAACTCGCCGGAGGCCCGCAGGTCGCTCAACAGCATGCCCAGGCCCAAATCGAACTGCCGGATGGTGGAGTTGGCATTGGCGGGATTGAAAGCACCCGTGTAGATGCCGGCATGATTGTCCCAACCGCCCACCGTGATCTGCACAAAGCGCGTTCCCAGATTCGACCGCACCAGATTGCGCGCCGCCAGGCAAGCATTGCCGAACCCGGTGTTGCCGTACCGCGTCCGCTCATCCGCGGAGAAGGTGAAGGCCCGGTCGACGTCCGTGTTGTACATCATGCGCCGCGCGCTGAGATTGTAGGCCCCGATCTCCGCCGGGCCGGCACCGAGATCGTTCACCAGCACTTCCTCGGCGGCGAGATCGCGCAGCAGGTTGTAGCGCCGCTGGAAATTCACCTCGCCCTCTGGATTGCGGGTGTTGGCCAGGCCGCCACCGCCGGGGTTGACGAAAAACGGGGCGTGATCGCTGGCGAGATAGCCTTGCCCCGGCTGGGGGCCCGCATTCAGCGACATAAAGGCGGGCAGCACGGCATCCTTCTGCGATAGCTCCAGCGACACGACCGAGCCGATATGCGGCGCAATTCGCGACAAGCCGCTGGTGGGGTTGCGGCCAATCTGCACCCAGTTCCGCGACAGCTCATGCACCGCCGCCCAGCTCCTCACGGAGCGCAGCAGGGTGACTGAATCCAACTGCTCGGCCAGCCGTGGCATGATGCCCCGGGGCCAGACAATGCTGCCATAGGTCTCGGGCGTAAAGGCCGCCGGCGTGGCGCCAGGAAACATCTTAAAGTCGAACGTGTCGGCATGGCTGGGCCCACCGGACATCAGCACGAAGATGACCTTCTTGGCCGTGCCCATCGGGGTTCCGCCCGACGCGGCCGCCTCCAGCTTCGCCGCCGGCAACAGAAAATAGCCGCCCAGCGCCGAGGCCATATGCTGGAACATCACCCGCCGCGACAGATGCGGCGCCCGCCAGAAGAAACTGCCCTTGGTTGAAGGTGGAGTGGCTTGCTTGCTCATGGGTTTCTCCGGAGGCTAGTAGCTGAAGATGAACTCGGTGCGATTGGTTAGCGCCCAAGCCAAGTCCTCAAATGAGGCATTGCGATTGGCCGCGCCACGGCTGTCCAAATAGCGGGCTGTCTTGGCCTGCTCCGTGCCATTCGGCAGCCGCGACAGGAACGTCAGGTACAACTCAGGGATCGCGGTCGCATTCGGCAATCCGGCGATGCGCCGGAGGTTGGCCGAATTGGCCACTCTCACGCGGTTGGTGACAAAGGTGTCGTTCATCAGATTCAACTGCTGCAGAATCGACCCCAACTGCAGCCGTTCCACGCCGTCACGATTGCCCCGGAAAAATGCGTTCATGAAGTTCGCCACGCCGCCATTGGAGCGGGGTTCCACGGGTTCCGGAAACTGGAGCGCCCACCGAACCGGCTCCGTCCAGCCCTGCACCGTATACGTGCCCAGGACGCCCGTGGCCAGCTGGATCGCGTCGTGCACTTCCTCTCCCTCCATACGGCGCGGATAGTGGCGGGCAAACATGGGCACAAAGTCGATCTTCCAGCTGTCGTCATAGCGAGAACTCAGCTGGTAGCTGCTGCTGGACACCAACACCCGCACAAACTCACGCAGGCTGAAGTTTGTACCCACCAGATTCTCCGCCAGCGCTTCCAGCAGCTCCGGATGCGTGGCTTGCAGCGTCCACGGTGCCGCCGGAGGATTCTTCGGGTCCAGCCGTGCCGGATCCAACTGGTCGACCGGTTCCACCAAACCCATGTTGAACACCTGTTTCCAGATCCGGTTCGCCAGATTGCGGGTCAACATCGGATCCTTCAGCAGGCTATCGGCAAAGGTGCCGCGCCAATCGGTGTTGGTCGGCGCACCGCCCAACCGGTACTCCGGGGTCAGGTTGCGAGTGGACCCCACCGGTACCCGGTCCGGCCGGTTGCCGAAATTCGTGTTCAGGTCGTAGGTGCCCGCCGTGGCGTCATTCACTTCCGTGCTCTGGAAAAAGTAGCTGGTGGCGTCGTTGTTGCCAACAAAGCGCAACCGCGCAAAGAAGGCCGACATCCGCTGCGCTTCAGTCCGGCGCGCCGTCCGGCCCCAGACACTCAGCAGGTCCAGGTGACCCCGGCCATCGTGGCAGAGAATGCAGTCATAGTGGCCCATGCCCAGAAACTGCGTGGCCGCCCGGCTGAACGCGGTGTCGTAGGTGTCCTGCGCCGGGCCGCCGCCCGTGCTGGACCGGACGCTCCAATTGGCCGGTGCGGAACTGCTGACGTAGTTGTTGCCTTTTGCGGTCAAGGCTTGAAAGACGATGTCGCGCAGGTTGACGCTGGGGTCGTTCAGCGACCGCAGCAGCCAGGCGTGATACTCATTGCGCCCATTGATGTTCAGGTTCCGGAATGAGTTGCTGGACGCGTTCTGCATCAGATCGCCCAGCCAGTGCTGCCACTTGTAGCTGAACTCTGGCGAGTAGAGCAGGGTATCGATCAGGTCGTCCCGTTTCCGCGGATTCGCATCGGCGGCAAACGCCCGGATCTGGTCTGGCGTGGGGATGCGGCCGGTCAGGTCCAGGTAGATGCGGCGGACGAACTCATAGTCGTCGCTCAAGGGGGCGGAACGGACTCCCGCGGCGCTCATCCGGCCCAGGATTTGGACGTCGATGAAGTTGCGCTGCGGAATCTCGTTCGCATCCACCGTGCGTCCAGTGTTCGCCGGCGGAGTGTCCACCGAAGCACCGCGAACAGATAGCTGCCGGGAAGCCGCAGAGCGCCCGTAGAGGTCCAAACGTTCCTGCACCAACGCCACGGCGCGCGCCTGGGCATTCAAGAACCGGTCCGGCTCATCGCGGAACGTACAATTAACACCGGGCGTGTCCTGCGCCCAAACCACGGAAGCCGCAAGTCCGGCCACCATCACCCGTTTCATCCGTTCCATTCGTCCCCCGTCAAGTTGAATGCCGGAACTGCTATCTCTTGAAGAGAGTTTACCAAAAAGTCGCCATAGGCTCCGGGCGAAATTGCTCACCAGCCTTTCATCGGCTCGGGGCGGCGCGCGCCAGGATAACTCGTTGCGTGCCCACGGTCCGGCCGCGCTCCAGGCCCGTCTGCTAGCTTGGGAGAACCGGATGATTGCGTTCTCCAATATCAATAAACAATACGGCAAGCAGCTGATCTTTGTCGAAGCCTCGTTCCAGCTGAACCCGGGCGAGAAGGTGGGGCTGGTGGGCCCCAACGGCGCGGGCAAGACCACGCTGTTCCGTCTGATCACAGGTGAGGAGTCCGCCGACGACGGCGACGTCACCGTGCCCAAGAAGCTGACCATCGGCTACTTCCGGCAGGACGTTGAAGAAATGCAGGGCCGTTCCGTGCTGGATGAAGCCATCGCGGGCAGCGGCCGTGTGGGCGACCTTCACCACGAACTCGAAAGCCTGCTGCGGGACATGGAAGACCCCGACAAGGCCGACCAGATGGACGAGACACTGGCGCGCTTTGGCGAAGTGCAGCAGGAGTATGAGCATTTGGGCGGCTACACGCTGGAAGCTCAGGCCCGCGAAGTGCTGCACGGACTGGGCTTCCCCGACGTGCAGATCGATGGCGATGTCGGCGCGCTTTCCGGCGGCTGGAAGATGCGTGTGGCCTTGGCCCGCGTACTTCTTGGACGGCCCGATGTGCTGCTGATGGACGAACCGACCAACCACCTCGACCTGGAATCGATCATCTGGCTGGAGCAGTTCCTCAAGTCGCTGCAAAGCACGCTGCTGATGACCTCGCACGACCGCGAGTTCATGAACCGCATCGTCAACAAGATCGTCGAAATCGACGGCGGCGAAATCATCGGCTATTCCGGCAACTACGACTTCTACGAGCGGGAGCGCGCCATCCGCGAAGCCAACCAGCAGGCCGCCTTTGCGCGCCAGCAGGCCATGCTCGCCAAGGAGCAGCGGTTCATTGAGCGCTTCAAGACGCACGCCGCCAAGGCCGCTCAAGTGCAGAGCCGCATCAAGTCGCTCGACAAAATCGAGAAGATCGAACTGCCCAAAAAGCGGCAGGTGGTGAAGTTTGAGTTCCGCGTCCCCGCCCGGTCTGGCGATCAGGTGGCGATGGTGGAAGGCGTATGCAAGAGCTACGGTGAACGGTCGATCTACGACGATTTCTCAATGACCATCCGCCGGGGCGAGCGCTGGGCGGTGATGGGCAAAAACGGGGCGGGGAAGAGCACCCTGCTGAAAATGATTGCCGGTACTTTAACGCCGGACGCGGGCGGTATCCGGCTGGGGGCCAGCCTGCGGATGGGCTACTTTGCGCAGCAATCGCTCGACATCCTGGATTCCGATCTCACCGTCATCGACCAACTGCAGAAGGACTTCCCGCGCGACGGACTGGGCAGCCTGCGCAGCCTGGCCGGGGCGTTCCAGTTTTCCGGTGACGACGTCGAGAAGAAGATCTCGATGCTGTCGGGCGGCGAAAAGTCGCGTTTGGCGATGGCCCGCATGCTCTACGACCCGCCGAACTTCCTGGTGCTCGACGAGCCCACCAACCACCTCGATCTGGCTACCAAAGAGATGCTGGTGGAAGCGTTGAAGGACTTTGAAGGCACGATGATCTTCGTCTCGCACGACCGCGTCTTCCTGCGCGGACTCGGCTCACGGGTGCTGGAGCTGGGCGGCGAAACGGGCACGGACAAGAGCCCGCGCCTCTACCCCGGCAGCTACGTTGAATACGTGCAGGCGTTGGGCCACGAAGCGCCCGGCATCTACACGTAAACCGATTAGGGGCGCGGCGGCGGGCCAATTGTGACCGGCGCCGTCGCCCGGAAAACCGGACCGCCGGCCGTCGTCAGGAAAGCCTCCACAGCGTAATTGCCCGGCGGCAGATTGGGTAGCGCTTCCATCCAGGTCCGCTCGCCCGTGATGCGTTCCATCGTGAGGACAGCGGCAAACAGGCGCGTCGACGCCCAGTTCCAAACCGCTTGGCCGCGATCATCGTAGACGGCAATGTTGTAGAGCTGCGATGACGGGAAGGTCAGGTCAAGTGGCTGCGGCCCTGTATGCTTCAGCGTCAAGCGCACCGAACTTCCCTCCACGCCAATCCCGAAAGCCGTCTCCGGCTGCGAGATAAACGTGACGCCGCCCAGGCTGGCATAGACCAGTTCCCACTCTGAAGCCTGAATGCCCCCGATGAAGCTCCGCTGGACGGGTCCGACATAAGGCAGGAATAGCTCCCGTGCCAAGCCCGGAGCGGAGTTTGAGTTCAAGTACTGAATCGCCAGCGCATTCGAGAACTGCCCGATCCGGCCCCGGAAAGATTCATTGCGCGTGCGCAACTGCGCCCGGCCATTGGCGTTAGGCAGCGTGGTGTCGTAGGTCTCGCCCGCACCCGCGGCAAAGTTGTACCAGACCCCTTCGCGGCGGGTGGTGGGGTCCAGGTTGAACACCACGCCATCCTCATTCGTGCGCAGCCAGGCTTCGCCCGTCGGCAGTCCGGTCAGCACGCCATAAGTGTTCCCGGCCACCGTCTCCGTGCGCGCCACCTGCAGTCGCACAAAGCCCCGGTCCGTGGTGCGGTAGACCCACAGGTTGCCAGGGTCGAGCGGCCAATAGTTCTGTGCGGCCAGCGGCCAAGCCGTAGCGCACAGCATAAACGCCCAGCCTACTGCGACGCGGCGCAGGCTATTGATAGAAATTCTTGTTCCAGGCATGTTTCCTCAGTACCCCCCATTGGTCCGAAGACAGTGATCCCAATTCAGAGACGCGGCAGTTGGACTCAACGTTTCGCAGAGAGCGCATGCCGGGGATCACGGTAGACACCGCTTTGGCACCCAGGCAGAACTGGAGCGCCACTTCCGCGAGAGATTGCTTCATCTCACCCAGATCCTTTTGCAACGCGGCCACCCGCTCCACCACCTGCGCGATGCGGCCATCGCGGAAGTACCAGGCCCGGAAGTCGCCTTCCTCAAACGTGGTGTCGAGCGTCAGCTTGCCCGTCAGAGCGCCTTCATCCAGCGGCACGCGCGCCAGCACGCCGATGTTGTTTTTCTGGCAGGCGGGGAAGAGGTTTTTCTCGGGCGATTGGTCAAAGACGTTGTAGATCACCTGCACGGCGTCGATCAAGCCGGTCTCGATGATCGAGAGCGCGGAATCGGGTTGGTGGTCGTTGATTGAGATGCCGAAGTAGCGGACCTTGCCGGAGGACTTCAGGTCTTCAATGCCGCGCCGCCATTCATCGCGCTCCAGAAACTCCGGGTTCCAGACGTGGAGCTGTTGCAGGTCGATCGTCTCCACGTTCAGGTTACGGAGGCTGGTCTCGGTGCTCTCGATCAGATAGTCGTAGGGGAAAACATGGTCGATGGCGACCCCGGGCTGAGCCGGCCAGACGCGGTTCTTGGGCGGGATCTTGGTGGCCACCGTCATCGGGTGCGGCGCGTCGGCGATCACTTGCGCAATCAGGCGTTCGCTGTGGCCTTCGTTGTAGGCCAGGGCGGTATCGATAAAGTTCAGGCCCAATTCCATGGCCCGGCGCAGCGAGGTCAACGAATCATCGTCGGCTCCTCCGCGCCATTGATTGCCGCCAATGCCCCAGGCGCCATAGCCAATCTCACTTACCTTCAGTCCGGTGCGTCCAAGTGTGCGATAGTTCACCTCTTCAGCATGGCAAATCCCTGGTCGAGATGAAGGTGGGAATAGACCTGACGGCGGCGCGGAGCCGTGACACACTCTAAGGAGATGCCGCGCCTGCTTGTTCTGCTGGTCTGCCTCGCGACGACCTTCGCCCCCCTGTGGGGCTCGACGCTGCGGCTCTACCTAAAGGACGGCACGCACCACACCATCCGGGAGTATCAGGTGGAAGGCGACCGGGTGAAGTACTTCTCCACCGAACGCGGCGATTGGGAAGAGCTGCCGGTGGAACTGGTGGACCTGAAGAAGACCGAATCCGAGCGCGTGCGTATCGATGAGAGCGTCAAGAAGGCCGCACTCGAAGAGGAAGCCGAAGAGAAGGCGGAGCGCGAGTTCGCCAAGGAGATCCGACGTGTACCGCGTGAGCCCGGCGTCTATCTGGTGGATGAGGAACTGCTGAAGCCCATGCCCCAGGCGGACGTCAAGCTGGTCAGCGACAAGAAACGCAGCTTCCTGAAAACCATCACCCAGATCCCGCTCAACGGCAAGGCCACCATCGAAGTGGCTTCCGCGCAAACGGTCCGCGGTCGCCGCCCTGATTTCTGGGTGCGCCTGAAGGACGATGTGGCGCTGGTGATCGTCAAGCTGGAGGCGTCCAAGAAGGGCTCCCGGATTGTCGAAAAGGTCTCGATTGTCCCGGTGGTGAAGGAGATGGTGGAGGAGCGCGAAGTGGTAGAGACATTCCGCCGCCAGTTCGCCGAAGGTCTCTACAAGTTGTGGCCCATCAAGGACCTGGAGCCGGGTGAATATGCGGTGGTGACCTTCGTCGAAGGCAAAGGCGACCCGCAAGTGTGGGACTTCCGGGTCGAATAGGCCTGCTGCTACCGGATCTCGAATCCCGACCGTTTAGTGGGCGCGGCCTCCCGCTCCTCCACCTGCCGCACATCCGACAACCGGGGCCCCACATGGAGATGACCACGCAGCGTATCCACCGCCTCCGGCGACCCGGTGGCCAGCACTTCCACGCGGCCATCGGCCAGATTCTTGGCGTAACCGGTCAACCCGAGCGGTAGGGCATGTTGCCGGACAAACGCCCGGAAATAAACTCCCTGGACCCGTCCGGAGACCAGAAATAGGCGTGTCAGCGTGTCAGCCAACTCAAGACTCTAGCAGGCCCGCCCGGGTGGATGCCAGGGGTGAGGTCTCGCGGAAGGCCAATCCCTTACAATACCTTCATGAGTTCCGAACCGGTGCGCAAAGCACCCACAGAATTGCTGCGGCAATTGGGAGTGGTCAGTGCCGTGGCGCTGGTGGTCTCCAATATGGTGGGCACCGGGATTTTCACTTCCAGCGGTTTTCTCGCCGGGGACTTAGCTGACCCCACGCTGTTCTTCGCTATCTGGATTGTGGGCGCCGTCGTCAGCCTAGCCGGCGCGTTCTGCTACAGCGAGCTCGGCATCAACTACCCTAGCTCCGGCGGCGAGTATGTCTATCTCACCCAAGCCTACGGGCCGGTCTGGGGCTTTTTGACCGGGTGGAGCTCACTGTTTGCCGGCTTCTCCGCGCCCATTGCGGCGGCGGCGCTGGCCTTTTCCGGCTATGTCGCCTACTTCTTCCCGGGGTTGAAGCAGAGCCTGCTGACGCTGGGTCCTTCCTGGTTTGAAGTGCAGATCGGTGGCTTGCAGGTGCTGGCCGTGCTGCTGATTGCGACGCTGACTCTCGTCAACACCTTGGGTACTCTGAGGGCCGCCCGCTTCCAGAACGTGATGACGGGTTTGAAGATCACGGTGCTGCTGACGTTTATTTTCATGGGACTGACGATGGGCAATGGCAACTGGTCCAACCTGTCCCAGATGACGGAGCGCACTTCCACCACGCCCTTGTTTGCGCAGTTCGGCATCAGCCTCTGCTTTGTCTACATGAGCTATTCCGGCTGGAATGCGGCTACCTACATCGCCGAAGAACTCAAGGCTCCGGCGCGGACGCTGCCCCTGGCGCTGATGATCGGCACCGGCATGGTGGCGGCGATCTTTCTGGGGATGAATTTGGTTTTCGTTTATGCCGCACCGCTCGCTGAGATGCGGGGCGTCTTCGCGGTGGGTTCGTTTGCGGCGTCTAAGTTGTTTGGTGCGGGCGTGGCCGGTGTCTTCAGCGGAGCGATGGCGCTCTCGCTGGTGCCGACCGTGAACGCGATGGTCACCATCGGGCCGCGGGTCTACTACGCGATGGCGCGCAATGGCGCGTTCCTGTCGCTGGCCGCCTATGTCGATCCCAAGCGCCACACGCCGGTGGCCGCGATCCTGCTGCAGGGTGGGATCTCCATCCTGATGACCTTTACGCCCTTCCCTTCGCTGATCCAGTTCATCGGCATGACGCTGAACTTCTTTGCGGTGATGGCGGTGGCTTCACTGTTCATGTTCCGGCGGCGTGACGGCTGGAAGCGGACCGGCGTCGTCAACTTTGCCTGGCCGCTGATGCCCGTGGTGTTCATCCTGGCCGGGACGTGGATGACTATCTATGGCTTCATCTACTCGCCGGTGGTGTCGCTTTCCGCCACAGCCTTGATGGTGGTGGGTGCGGTCGTGTTCCACTCCCGCTTCCGCCCGGCCCAGACCGCCATGGCCGCGGGCGACTAGGCAGGCGACGACTAATCTCATGGCAGCTAAATTATTGGACGGCAAATTGATCCGGGATGAGATTCTGGCCGAGTTGCGGCCCCGGGTCGAGCAACTGGCCCTGCGGGGACGGGCTCCGGGCTTGGCGGTGGTGCTGGTAGGGCACGACCCGGCCTCCGAGCTTTATGTGCGCAGCAAGGAGAAAGCCTGCGCCCAGCTGGGCATTTATAGCGAGAAACATACTCCCCCGGCCTCCAGCACTACCGCCGAGCTGATTGCGTTGGTCGAGAGCCTGAACGCCCGTCCGGAGATCGACGGGATCCTGGTGCAGATGCCGCTGCCCCCGCAGGTCGACACCCGGGCCGTGTTGCACGCCGTCGATCACGCCAAGGATGTCGATGGGTTCCACCCGATGAACGTCGGCAAGCTGGTGGAGAACCAGCCCGGTGCCCGTGCCTGCACCCCGGCGGGGGTGATGGAGATTCTGCGCCGGTATGAACTGCCGGTGGCCGGCAAACGCGCCGTCGTCGTCGGGCGGTCCGACATCGTGGGCAAGCCCATGGCCCTGATGTTGCTTCATGCAAATGCCACCGTGACCATTTGCCACTCTCAAACGTCTAATCTGGCCGAAGAATGCAAACGCGCGGATATTCTGGTGGCCGCTCTCGGCCGGCCCGCCATCCTGGGGGCGGCCCACATCAAGCCCGGCGCGGTGGTGATCGATGTGGGCATCAACCGGGTGGACGGCAAAGTGCTGGGCGATGTGCAAGCCGAGGCGGCGTCGGAACTGGCCTCCGCCTACACGCCGGTCCCCGGCGGCGTCGGGCCTCTCACCATCGCCATGCTGATGTCGAACACCGTTTCCGCGGCCGCGCGACGGCTGGCCTAGCCGTGCTGCGCGTGGGCCTCACTGGTGGCATGGCCACCGGCAAAAGCTTTGTAGCGGCTGAATTGCAGCGGTTGGGTTGCGACGTGCTCCAGGCCGATCAAGTGGGCCACCGGTTGCTGGAAGCAGGGGGTGCCGCCGTCCCCGCGGTGGTCCAGGCGTTTGGATCTCCGGTGCGGAACGCTGCCGGAGGCATTGATCGCGCCGCCCTGGCCGCCATTGTGTTTCAGAATGCGGCGAAGCTGGCGGAATTGAACGGAATCATCCATCCGCTCGTCTTTCAACAAGAGGAGGATTGGATGGCCAGCCTACGTCCCGATGCCATTGCCGTCGTCGAAGCCGCGATTTTGATCGAATCAGGGTCTTACCGCCGCTTCCAGAAGATCATCCTCACCACCTGTGACGAACCCGTCCAGTTGGCGCGAGCCATGGCCCGCAGCGGCCAAAGTGAACAGGAAGTGCGGGCGCGTCTGGCCCGCCAGTTGCCCCTTGCACAGAAGCGGCGGTTTGCCGACCATATCATTGAGACCTCAGGCAGCCCGGAATCGACCATTGAGCAGACCCGGGCGGTCTACCAAAAATTGCGGAGTCTGGCATGAAGGCGAGAATTTTCATCATCGCGGCGCTATTGGCCGGCGGCTTCTATTACGCCACGTCTGTGGCCCGGGGGGACTGGCGCGCCCTGTTTGCATCGCGTACCAGCACCGGATTGCCGATCTGGAGCGCACCGGAAGTGGCCCGCTCAGCCGGCTTAAGCTCGGACGAAGTCAACAGCATCGACATCTACAAACGGGCCCATCCGGCCACGGTGAACATCACCAGCACCGTCTACCAGCGCAACTGGTTCATGGAACTGGTGCCGCGCACCGGCACGGGGTCCGGCTTCTTCATCGACGACAAAGGCCACATCCTCACCAACAACCACGTCATTACTGGCGGCGGGCAAGGTGTCGGCAAGAAGTTGACGGTCACTCTCGCGGACAAGAGCACGTACACCGCCTCCGTTCTCGGTCTGGACCCGCTAAACGATCTGGCCTTGATCAAGATCGAACCGCGCGGCAAGTTCAGCTACCTCAAGATGGGCGATTCCGATGCCATCCAGGTGGGCCAGAAAGTGCTGGCCATCGGCAATCCGTTTGGTCTCGACGGCACGCTGACCACGGGCGTCATCTCCAGCATGGGCCGCACGATTCAGGACGAGCGCGGACGCGAACTGGAAGGCCTGCTGCAGACCGACGCCTCGATTAACCAGGGCAACTCCGGCGGTCCGCTGCTCGACAGCCAGGGCAACGTCGTCGGTGTGAACACGGCGATTCTCGCCGGTCCGCAGGGCATGGGGACCACTGGCATTGGCTTTGCGATGCCGATCAATAAGGCCAAGACGATGCTGGACGATTATCAGGCGGGTCGCAAGTACTCGCCGCCGCGCCTGGGCGTCAGTGTGGTCTATGTGGTGGGCGAACTGGCGGAGGCGCTGGGTTTGCCGCAGCAGGGAGGCCTGTTGGTGCAGGGCGTGACGCGCGGCTCGGCGGCGGAAGCGGCGGGCATCCGCGGACCACGTGAGCTGGCCATCATCGGCAATGCCGAAATCGGCGTCGGTGGTGATTTGATCGTGGCCTTGGACGGCAAACCAGTGGACCGACTGGACGCCATCAGCCGGACGTTGTCCAAGAAGCGTGCGGGCGATCAGTTGGAAGTGACGCTCTCGCGCGGCGGGCGCAACGTGTCGCTCAAAGTCACCTTGGGCGCGGCACCGGCTGAAGACCGGCTCTAAGTCCGTCGGCTGTGGCCCGGGCGGGGTATTGTAGAACTCATGCTGACCCGCCGCGCCGCCTTGTTGACCCCGTTGGCGCTGGCCTCGGGCGGCGCAACGGCAGCAACGGGCAAAATGAATCTCAGTCTCCACCAATACACGTCCGCAGGCGCGGGTTACCAGCGATCTTTGGAAGGTTGGGCCAAGGCGGGCATCCGCTTCGTCGAGCCCGCCGCCAATCTGCTGGATGAGTATCTCAAAACCGAATCGATGGCCAGCGCCAAACGGGTGCTGACCGACAACGGCCTCATCGTCGTCTCCGGTGCCATCGGCACCACCGGCCTGTGGGAGCCGAACCCCAAGTTCGCCGAGAACCTCGAAGCCTTCAAGAAACGCTGTGCGCAGTTTGTCGAGCTGGGCGCGCCCGTGGTCTATTCACCCTGCGCCACCAGCGCCAAATTCACCGTGGACGACTACGCCCGCGGCGTCGACAACATCCGGCAAGTGGCGGAGGTGGCGCGACAGTTCGGGTTGAAGGTGGGGGCCGAGTTCGTGCGGAACTCAACCTACATGGCCTCGCTGCCGACCGCCCTGCGGCTGTGCCGGGCCGCCGCGCACCCCAGCTTTGGCGTCCTGTTCGACTGCTACCACTTCTGGTCCGGCCCCAGTAAGTTCGAGGACCTGGACCAGATCCGGCCCGGCGAGATCGTGCACGCCCACTTGAACGACACGCAGGACTTGCCGCGTGAACTGCTGGACCAACAGTCCCGCGTCATCGCCGGTGACGGCGTCGCCCCGCTGCCCCGCATCCTCCGCAAGCTAGTAGACAAAGGCTATGCCCGCAAGCTAGTCGACAAAGGCTATGCCTGACCCATCTCCGTCGAGCTATTCCTGCCCAAGTTCCAGCAAGCTGATCCGTTCACGTTGGCCAAAGAGATCAAGGCCAAGTCGGAAGCGGTCTTGAAGCAGGCCCAGGCCTAGGCAGCCGCCGCCCCAAACCGAGCCGCGACGGCAACGGAGCGGTCTGCCCTCAAAACACCATACGCCCTCCAAATACCCCAGCCCACCACTAACTAGCGACAATAGTTACTCGACCCGCGCCGCCCATGCCGGATAAGCCCCGCATCTTTATCTCTTACGCCCGCCGCGATGGCGCGGCGCTGGCGCAGCGCCTCCAGCGTGACCTGGAAGCCGCCGGCTTCGACGCCTGGCTGGACGTGCAGCGTCTCCGCGGCGGCGCCAGTTGGACCGTTGAGATCGAACAAGCCATCGACCGCTCGGGTGTCCTGCTGGCCATCCTCACGCGCGGCTCCTACGAATCAGACATCTGCCGCGCGGAGCAGTTGCGGAGCTTGCGGCTGGGCAAGTCCGTCATTCCTCTGTTGGGCGAACCCCAGGCCGACCGGCCGCTGCATCTCGAAACCAAAAACTACCGGGACTTCACGGGCGACCACCACTACCCCCAACGCCTGCAAGCCCTGCTGGAAGAACTGGGCGGCACCATCGACTCCGCCGTGCTGCCGCAGCGCTTCCGCACCACGCATGTGACGGCCCCGCCGCTGCCCCGCAACTACATCGTCCGCCACGATGAACTCGCCCGCCTTCGCGCCGCCGTGCTGGCCGATGAACCGGGACCCAGCGTCGCCTTGACGGCGCTGAAAGGCATGGGCGGCATTGGCAAAACAATCCTCGCCCAAGCCTTAAGCCGGGACCCAGTGATTCAGGAGGCTTACCCCGACGGCGTCGTTTGGGTCACCGTCGGACAGGACCCTGCGCACAGCCTGCTCAACCGCATGCAGCAAATTCGGCTGGCGCTGGGCGATGAGCCCGGGGCCAATGAATCGGAGCTCCACTGCACCAACTGCTACCGCACCACCCTCCGGGACCGGGCCGCGCTGGTGATTGTCGACGACGTTTGGCGGGTCCAGGACATTGAGCCCTTTCTGGCGGAATCACCGCGATCGCGGCTGTTGTTCACCACCCGTGACGGCGACATCGCGAACGCCACCCAGGCCACGCTGCATGAAGCGGGTCTGCTGACGCTGGAGGAATCTCGCGCGCTGCTGGCCCGCTCTTCCGGCCTGGGCGACGCGCCGCTGCCCTCGGAAGCGGCGGGACTGGTGGGCGAATGTGGCCGGTTGGCGCTGGCCGTTAGCATGATCGGCGCGATGCTGCGCGGCAAGCCGCAGGCCTATTGGGCCCATGTGCTGAAGCTGCTGAAAAGTGCTGACCTCGAAAGAATTGGCTTCCAGTTAGGCGGATATCCCCATGCGGGCCTGCTGAAGGCCCTCCAAGTCAGCGTGGATGGGCTTTCGGCCCAGGCGCGGCAGCGCTACCTCGCGCTGGCCGTGCTGCTGGAAGACATGCCCGCGCACCCACTGGTGCAGCGGGCG
>JAPKYX010000009.1 GCA_026394075.1 Acidobacteriota bacterium | reverse complement strand
AACTGGCGGCGGTCGAGGCAATCGACAGCAGCAGAATGAATCCGGCGCCTTCGTCTTCCTCGGCCGCGCGCTGCCGGATGTGATCCACTTCGGCGCGCCACATCATCCAGTAGGTCAGGATCAGGTAGATCACCAGCGCCGCCAGCGGGAACACGGCCGCGATCAACGCCTTCAGCAGCAGCCCCACGCCAATCCCCGCCGCTGCGAGGTAGGCCCACTTGGCTTCGCCCTCCAGCGCCCGCAGGCACCCCCACAGCGTCACCGTGATGGCCAGTGTCAGGATGGCGTCGGGAATCTGGATGCGGGTGAACAGCCACAGGCCCACGCAAGTGGACATCATCAACCCGGAATACAGCCCCGCCCGGTTCCCGAACGCCCACGCCGCCATCCGCGCCGTCACCCAACACAGCAGCACCGTGAACAACGCCAGCGGCAACCGCGCCGCCCAATCATGCACCCCAAAGACGGCATAGGAGACCGCCATCATCCAGTAGATCAGCGGCGATTTTTCGAGATAAGCCACCCCGTCCAGGCGCGCCGTCACCCAGTCGCCCGAAACCAGCATGTTGCGGCCGATCTGCGCCTGCACCGCATCGACGTCGTCCATCAAGTTGGGCGGCGACACCGCGCAGCCCAGAAATACGGCGGCGGCCACCAGCAGCACCACCCATTGATAGTTGCGTTCCAGCATTGTTAGTTGACGCTCACCCGCCAGCGCTTCATCCACAGGAACAATTGCAGCAGACCCCACAGATGATAGCCATAGTTGGCCTGCCGCGCCCAATGGTCTTCAGCGATCTGTTGCACATGCTCCCGGCTGAACGGCATCTCCGGTGCTGCGGCCAGCGTGTCTCTCAGCAAATCCTTCAGCACGGTGCGGAGCCAGTGGTGGATGGGAATGTCGAAGCCTTGCTTGGGCCGCTTCAGTACCGATTCCGGCAGCTTGTCCTGCATCAGCTCACGCAGCAGAAACTTCAGTGACCCGCCGCGGATCTTCAGATCGTGCGGCAGTCGGTTGGCGAACTCCACCACCCGGTGATCGAGAAACGGCGGCCGCACTTCCAGCGCATGCGCCATCGACATGCGGTCACACTTCGAGAGAATGTCCTCCACCAGGTAGTTCCGTTGATCGAGCAGCAGCCAATCTGTCTGCGGAGGCATCGCAAACTTCGGCATCAGTTCGCCGTTGCGGAACGTGCCATTCCAGAAAAAATGCGCCTCCACCGGCGGCAGCAGGGAGCCTTCCAGGAACCGCTTCACCTTGTACTCAAAGCTGATCTTGTCATCCGAGGTCGGCAGCAGTTGAGCCAAGGCCAACCCGGCGCGGCGCAACGGCGCGGGCACCAACCGGAGCTTCTCCGCGTAGCTGTCGGCCAGATACGTCGCATAGCCGCCAAAGATCTCATCCGCACCATCGCCGGACAACGCCACCGTCACTTCCGACCGGCACATCCGCGACAGAAAGTAGACCGGCACCGCGCCCGCGTCAGCGGAGGGTTCATCGGAATAGTACGGCAACTGCTCGATCACGTCCGCCAGCCCGGCATTCTCGTCGAGATTGAACTCCTGGTGCTCTGTGCCATACTGCCGCGCCACCTCGCGGAACCAGCGGCTTTCATCAAAGCTGCGCCCGGCAAACGAGACCGAAAACGTTTTCAGCTTGGGCACCCGCTGGGCGGCATAGTGCAGGATCGTCGTTGAATCAAGACCACCAGACGACCAGACACCCAGCGGCACGTCCGACAGCAGATGCTCATCGACAGCACTCGACAGCAATTCGTCCAACTGCTGCTTCGCATCATCGAGCGCCATCGACCGTGGCGTCATCGAAAGCTGCCAGTAGCTCTCCGTGCGCACCCGGCCATCCTGCCATTCCAGGTAATGCCCCGGCGCCAGCTTGCCGACACCTTTCAGCAGCGTCAGATCGGGGGCAGGGAAGTTGCGGGTGAGATAGACGGCCAAGCCGCCCAAGTCCAGCACGCGGGGCAGTTCCGGGTGCACGAACAGCGCCTTCAGCTCGGAGCCAAAGTAGAGGTCTGCGCCATGCTGCATGGTGTAGAGCGGCTTAATGCCCAGCCGGTCCCGCACCAGCACCAACCGCTTGCGAGCCTCATTCCACAGTGCCGCCGCGAACATGCCGCGGAGCTTCGCAAAGCACGCCACGTCCCATTCGGCAAACGCATGCAGCACGGTCTCCGTGTCGCAGTGCGACACAAAACGATGGCCGCGCTGTTCTAGTTCGCGACGCACTTCCTGGTGGTTGTAGATCTCGCCATTGAAGACGATGACGTGGTCGCCGAAGATGATCGGTTGATCGCCCCCGGTCAAGTCCTGGATCTTCAACCGCACCGCGCCCAGTGACACGGTGTCGCTCGCCCAGGTGCCGTGCTGATCGGGTCCGCGATGCGCAATGGAGAGCGTCGCCGCCAAGATACGCTCCGGCTGCCGGGGGCCGCGCAGATGAGTGAAGCCCGCAATGCCGCACATGCCGGACTACTCGTACCTCAAGGCTTCCGCGGGCGCCACCCGAGCCGCGTTGTAGGCCGGATAAAGCGTCGCCACAAAGCTGACGCCAATGGCCGCCAAGCTCACCCAAACGCCGTCCACCCAGCGCGGCTCAAACGGCAGATAGCCCAGCGCGTAGACCTGCTCATCGAGCGTAATCCACTGCCCGTTGCCGGCGAGATAACACAGCAGATAACCCAGCACCAGCCCAATCGCCGTGCCCACCACGCCAATCAGAATGCCCTGTGCCATAAAGATGCGCCGGATCTGGCCCACCGTGGCACCCATGGAAACCAGAATGGCGATATCGCGATTCTTCTCCATCACCATCATGGTCAGCGTGATCAGAATGTTCAGCGCAGCGATCAGTTCGATCAGGCTGATGGTGATGGTGGTGACGACGCGCTCCGTCTTCAGCGCGCTCAGCAATGGCCGGTTCTGCTCCATCCAGTGCGTAGCCGCCAGGTCCTTCGGCAGCAGTGCTTGCACGGTGGCGGCGATCTGCGGCGCTTGCTGGATGTCAGCCACCTTCAACTCAATCGAGTTCACCACGTCGCCGGTCGCCAGCACCTTCTGCGCATTGGCCAGCGATGTCGTGGCCCACGTAGCGTCCAGATCATAAAAGCCCGTCTCAAACGTTCCCGCCACGCGCATGGGGAAGTAGCTGGGCCGCGGACCAAAGGGAGTCAGCTCGCCTTGCGGGCTGATCACGGTGATGCGCGCGCCCGGCATCATGCCCGTCGAGCGCGCCAGCTTGGAGCCCATCGTGATTCCCTCAGTTGCGCCGTCGGGAATGCCTTTCAAAATGCCGCCCGACGATTGCATCGGGCCCGAATAGAAGACACTCCCGTAGACCACCGGAGCCACTTGCGTCACGCCCGCGACACCGCGCAGTTTGGCGGACAGCTCCCGCCAGTTCTCAATCCCGGAGCCCGGCTGTTTTTCGAGCACGCTGACATGCGCCGTCGCCCCCAGCAGCAAGCCTTGCAGCGTCTGCCGGAAGCCGTTGTTGATCGCCAGCGCAACAATCAGCGCCATCACTCCCGCTGCCACACCGGCCACCGAGATCACCGTGATCACGGAAACCATGGCCTGCTTGCGCTTGGCCGTCAGGTAGCGCCGGGCGACGAACAGTTCGAAGACGGTGATGGTGGACACGCGCGCTTCGGCCACGCTTACTCGAGCGCCCGGAGCTTGGCCGCCATCCCGATATCGGATTCCGGCCGCAGCAGCGGGAACAGGATCACGTCGCGGATGGAGCGGTTGTCCGTCAGCAGCATCGTCAGCCGGTCCACGCCAATGCCTTCGCCACCAGCCGGAGGCATGCCGTAGCTCAGCGCGCGCAGGTAGTCTTCATCCAGACGATGCGCCTCGTCGTCGCCCTTCTCGCGAGCCTCCAGCTGCATTTCAAACCGCCGCCGCTGCTCCTGCGGGTCGTTCAGCTCAGTGAAGGCGTTGGCCACCTCCATGCCCGCGATGAACATCTCAAAGCGCTCCGTGAAGCGCGGATCTTCCGGCTTGCGCATCGCCAGCGGCGAAATCTCCACCGGGTGATCGCAGATGATGGTGGGCTGAATCAGGTTGGGTTCGCAGTACTGCTCGAACTTGTGGACCAGTTCGTGACCGGCGATGTTCCAGTCCGTGCCCGCCGGAGCGAACTCGCGCACCGCTTCCTGCATGGTCATCGTCTGGATGTTGCCGAAGTCCAGTTGGTGGCCCTGATACTCGCAAACCGTCGCGCCATTGGCCGCCAGCGCCGCTTCGCGCAGCAGTTCGCGGGTCAGCTCGATCATGCCCTGGTAGTTGGAGTACGCCTGATAGAACTCCAGCATCGTGAACTCGGGGTTGTGCTTGAAGCTGACGCCCTCGTTGCGGAAGTTGCGGTTGATCTCGTAGACCCGATCCAGGCCACCCACCGTCAGACGCTTCAGGTAAAGCTCCGGCGCGATGCGCATGTAGAGGTCAATGTCGAGCGTGTTGTGATGCGTAACAAACGGCCGCGCCGCCGCACCGCCATAAAGCGGCTGCATCATCGGCGTCTCCACCTCAATGAAGTCGTGCGCCTCCAACTGCCGCCGCAAAGACCCGATGATCTTGGCCCGCTTCAGGAACACCTGCCGCACGTCTGGGTTGACGATCAGGTCCAGGTAGCGCTGGCGGTAACGGATCTCGATGTCTTCCAGGCCATGGAACTTCTCGGGCAACGTCAGCAGGATCTTCGACAGGAAGTAGAGCTTCTCGACGTGGATGCTCAGTTCGCCAGTCCGGGTGCGGAAGACGTAGCCGTCGCAGCCGATGATGTCGCCCGCGTCGAGGATCTGGTAGAGCGCGTAGTCGTTCTCCACCACGGCATCCTTGCGGATGTAGAGCTGGATGCGCGAGTTGCCCTGCTGCACCGTGACAAAGCCGGCTTTGCCCATGCGGCGCACGGTCTGGATGCGGCCGCAGGCCTTCACAGAAACGCCAGTTGGCGAGACGGCGCGGGCGGCCTCCAGCTCTTCGCCGGTGGCACTCAAGTGCGTCGCGACAATCTGGTCCAGCGTCTGAGTGAAATCAAAACGCTGGCCGTAAGGCTTAAATCCGAGGGCCTCGATCTCGCGCACGCGGGCGTGGCGGTGGAATCCCCAACATCGCATGGCGTCTACGAAGTTCTGGCGCAGTGGGACAGCGAGGCGGGCGTCTGGGTGGCCGAAAGTGAGGACGTTCCCGGCCTGGTCGCCGAAGCCGATTCTCCCACCGCTCTGGTTCAAAAGCTGAGCGCACTGATACCGGAATTGCTTGTTTTGAATGGCGTTGAGCCCCACCGGGCGTAGCATCCTGAATCCTGGGAGGGCGCTCCAGCGAACTCGGCACGGCCCCACAATAGCCGTTTAGTGGCGGCGTCCTCCTATAATGGAGAGTTGGTTTTTCTTTCCATCGTGATTCCGGCGTTCAATGAGGAACGCCGCCTGCCCCGCAGTCTCGACCAGGTGCTGGCGTACTTGAACACCCACAAGCACTCCACTGAGATCGTGGTGGTGGACGATGGCTCCTCGGACGGCACCGCCAGGATTGCCGCCGAGTTTGCGCGCAAGTTCCCCCAAGTCCGGCTGATCCGCAACCCCGGCAACCGCGGCAAGGGCTTTTCGATCCGCCACGGCGTCCGCGAATCGCGGGGCGAATGGGTACTGTTCTCTGACGCCGATCTTTCCGCGCCAATCGAAGAGATGGAAAAGCTGTTCCAGGCCGTTGAGCAGGAGAAGGCGCAAGTCGCCATCGGCTCCCGCGCCATGGACCGGTCACTCATCGGCGTCCACCAAAGCTGGTTCCGCGAGAACGCGGGCCGTCTGTTCAATCTGCTGATGCGCTTGATCGTGGGCCTGCCCTTCTGGGACACGCAATGCGGCTTCAAGCTCTTCCGCCGCGATGCCGCTGAGCAGGCGTTCGGCAAAGGCCTGATCGACGGCTTTGGCTTCGACGTGGAAGTGCTCTTCATCGCCCAAAGCCGCGGCCACAAGATTGTGGAAGTGCCGGTGCGCTGGAATCACGCCGATGGGACGAAGCTGAGCCTGTTTGGCGACAGCGTCAAAATGTTCACTGACCTGCTGCGGGTGCGGTGGAATCAGATCACCGGCAAGTACCGCGGCTAGCCCGAGCAGGCTGCGGAAAAAGGCCCGAAACCGCTTGCTGACGCGCGCGGCTCAGAAATCGCTCCTGTTTATTTGCAGCAACTTACTGAGCCACGACCGTGAGGGAGTGGTCTTGCCAAACCGTTTTTCCGCAGCCCGCTAGCGCCGCACCAGCACTTCCCGCAAGTGCTCCCGGGTCAGGAAGAACTTCACGGAGTTGAAATCGCTGAACGTGCGTTCAATTCCCCGGTTAGTCTGGATTTGCGACATCGGCAGTTCACCACGGGGAATGACGCGGATGCTCTTGCTGCTCTCCAGACGATAGGAGTTCACCGGCAACGCCGGTAGCTTGTCGTTGGAGCAGAAGAACGAATAGATCAACGACTGCGGCTCCATCAGCCGGTTGAGATGACCGACGGCGTGATCGAGCAGCGGCGACTGCAGGAACTGGAGCGTATCCCACACCAGCGCGCCGTCAAACGGGCCGTGGAGGCTGGCGAAGGTCTGTTCCAGGAACTGTTCCATCAACGCTTCGTTGCCCTGGTTCTCGTAGAACGCGGGGCCCTTGCCGAAGACGGTCTCCATGGTGCTGACAAAATCCTCGCAGTAGAGCTGGTGGCCGTACTGCATCAGGAAGTTGAGGTTGGCTTGGCTGGCGCCCGACAGATCGAGAATGCGCAACCCTTCGCGACCCGACAGGTCCTGGAAAAACTGCTCCAGCGCGTGGCTGGTTCGCAGATAGGGTGCCGGAAGAGCCTTCGGTGCCCGGGCGGCAATGGAGAGAGCCGGCGCCGCAGCAGCAGCCTCTCCCGACTGGCCGAACCAGGACCGGAGCGTGTCCTTCAACATATGGCGCTCCTTCCCGCTTCGCCCCGGTTATCGCTTGATTTCCGGGCTCAGCGTTTGTTGTGCGGGCGCGATGGCAGGCGCGAGTTGCGGTTGAGGAACCGGAGTTACCGGGACAACGGCTGGCGCGCTGGCACTGGCCGCAGCGGCTTGCACCTTCGGCGGCGCCTTTGCTTCCGGTCGCACGATGTCGATGTTGCCTTTGAACACGGCCCCATCTTCAATCACAATCCGGGCGGTGCGGATGTCACCCATTAGGCGGGCATCCTTCCGGATCTCCACCTTCTCGACGGCTTCCACGTTGCCCTGGACCGATCCCAGAATGATGACTTCCTTGGCGTGAATCGTGGCCTTCACTTTGCCGTTCACCCCGATGGTGATGCGGTTGTCGGGCAACTCAACGGTGCCCTCCACTTCGCCGTCCACAAACAGATCCTCGCGGCTGGAGATCTGGCCGGATACGGCGACACTCTTCCCAATGGTGGCCACCGGAACGCGCGGCTCCGGTTCAGCACGGTAAGGCGTAGACATCGAAACTCCTTGGCTGGGGGCGGTAGAAACGGGAGCAGGGGCCACCGGCGGCGCCGGCGCCGGCACGACGGGCGGCGTGTAACTGCGCGCGGGTGGTGGTGGCGGCTCTTCCTTTTTGCGGTTCCACATAAAATTTCCTCACGGCTCATTTGAGCCGCTTGACTGAAGTTTAATGCTAATGGGCGCCGCGACAAAACGCAATGGGAAACATTTGTGGGCAAAAATGTTTGCCCCAGCCGCCCGTTCGGTGGGCCTGGGAATCTGGGATACTAAGGGCGTGTCAAGGGCGAAAGAGCTCGAAGCGTCGGTGGAACGGTTGGAGCAGCAGTTGCTGCTGTTTCAACAGATTTCCCGTTTCATGGTCCGCGAGATCAGCCTGCAGGAGATCCTGAAGGGCATCAACACGCTGATCGTGGATTTCATGCGGTGTGATTCCTGCCTGATCTATCTGATTGATGGCAGCGAACTCGTCCTGTGTTCCTCCAACAAGGCTAATCCCGAGGCTCTGGGCCGTGTCCGGCTGAAGATGTCGGAAGGCCTGACCGGCTGGGTGGCCCGGGAACGCCGGTTGCTGGCCATCTCGCGCGAGGCTTTCCTCGACCGCCGGTTTAAGAAGTTCAGCGCTTTGCCAGAAGATAGTTTTGAAGCCTTCCTGTCGACGCCCATCGTCTCCCGCGGCCGCGTCGTGGGCGTGATCAACGTACAGCACCGCCTGCCGCATCAACACACCGGTCAGGAGATGGAACTGCTTTCTACCGTCGGCGAGCAGATCGGCACCCTGCTTTTGCTGGCGCGCGTTGAACCCACCGCCATCGAAGCGGCTAATCACGTCGAGCTCCTCTTTCCGGCGTTGGCTCGGTAACTATGTTGGTAAGCGTCTGGCGGTTGATCTTAGCAGGTGCATTACTGACCACGGCTGATCTGGCCGCCGCCGAACGCTTCCGCGTCAAGTATTTCTTTGATCAGCACGAAGAGTCCCTGGGCATCATCGAGCTGAAGTTTCTCACCGCGCGGCGGGGCGTCGCCATCGGCCGCCTGGAGACCAAGAATCGTATCGGCGGGGTGTTAGTTTCCACCAACGACGGCGGCGAAACCTGGCAGCAGGAGCCGCTGAAGGATTTGCCGCGATCCATGTTCTTTTTGAACGATTCGCTGGGCTGGATGGTGGGGGAGCGTGGCATCTGGCAGACCGAAGAAGGTGGCCGGTCCTGGCGCAAGCTGAGTGGCGAACAAGGCATCGCCAAGGTTCATTTCCTCGACGCACAGCGCGGTTTCGCCGTGGGCGCGCCCAAGAAGTTGATGTCCACCACCGACGGCGGCAAAACCTGGAAGAAGGTCCCCACCGGCGATCTGCCGGAAACCCGGCCGGAGTCCACCATCTATTCGCAGATCGAATCACCCGCGCCGAACTGGCTTCTGGTGGCCGGTTCGTCGATCCCGCCGCGGCGCATGAGGCGGTTTGACCTGCCCCCCTGGCTGGAACCGGAAGAGGCCAAGCTCCGCACCCAACGGCCGACCGTGATGGTGATCATTGAATCTCGCGACGGTGGCGTCACCTGGCACCACGGGACGACGTCGATGTTCGGCCGCATTTCCAGGCTGACCACGGGATCGCAAATGCTTGGGCTGAGTATCTTTCAGTTCGACGACCAGTTTGACTGGCCATCTGAGATTTTCAAGCTGACGCTCAACAATGGCCGCAGCACTCGCGTCTTCCGCTACAAAGACCGCCTGGCCACCGATGTGCTGATGGCTCCCGGCCTGGCCTACGTGGCGGCCATCGAACCCGCCACCGAGATCCGTGGCATTCCAATTCCCGGCAAGGTGCATGTACTTCGCGCGCTATCCCTGGAAATGGACCGCTGGCTGGAGATTCCCGTCGATTACCGCGCCGTGGCCAGCCGCGCGACGCTCAG
>JAPKYX010000113.1 GCA_026394075.1 Acidobacteriota bacterium | reverse complement strand
CTGGCCACGGCCACCGACATGCTGACCAACCCCGGCGGCTTTTACTTGAACGTCCACACGTCCGACAACCCTGGTGGGGCGATCCGCGGACAACTGGAACGGGCCCAGATGCGGGTCTTCATGGGCTTGATGAATCCCGGCAACGAAGTACCGGCGATCAATGATCCCAACGCTTCGGCCGTTTCCACCGTCACCATGCTCTACACGGCGAACCCGCAAGGCGTGCTGACCTCAGCCACGTTCAACTTCGACATCAACTATGTCGGGATGCCCGCCGACACCGTGTTCACCGGCTATCACATCCATCGGGGGGCCGCCGGAACCAATGGCGGTGTCACCGTCGATACCGGCATCAACGGCACCAACACCGTGGCCGCCAACGCCAACGGCGCGGGCACGATGAACTTCGACGTCGAAGTGAACCTGAATGCCGCCGGGCCGGTCAACACCGCCTACGACATCATTGGCGATCCGTCGGCCTTCTACGTCAATCTCCACACCCGTGTGGCGCCGGGCGGTTTTGTTCGCGGCCAACTGCGCCGCACCGACGCGATGGTGTTCCAACAAACCATGCTGCCGTCGAACGAAGTACCGGCTGTCTCGATTGAAGCCAGCGCCGCCTCGCGCCAGGTGGTCTGGACGCTGCGGGATGATGCTGGCCGGGTGCAGGCAGGCTCGGTTCTGTTTGACCTGAACTACCGCTTCCCGGCGGCCGTTACCTTCACCGGTCTGCACATCCACAACGGCTTGGCGGGAGCCAACGGTGGCGTTACGATCGATACGCGCGTCACTGCCGCCGCGCCGGTGGTCAGCACCACGGGCTTCGGTAACATCTATCGTCAGGTAACGGTGAGCAACGCCGCCGGTGTGGCGACCTTGAACACCGTCATCACTGACCCGGCCGCCGCTTACGTCAACCTGCACACCAGCGCCAATCCTGGTGGCGCGGTCCGTGAGCAGTTGGAACCGCGTCCGTTCGGTCTGCCCAGCATCGAGACCGTCATCAGCGGCGTCTCAGACCCGGCCTACCAGACGGTGGCCCCGGGCGGGCTGGTTTCCGTCTATGGCCGCAATCTCACCCGAGTCGGTGCCGGCAATGCTGGTTCGCCGTCCGCGAATGCTCCGGGGGAGATCAACGGCACGCGTCTGATCGTGGCCAACCGGGCCGCGCCGCTGCTCAGCGTCGGCGCTCGCCTGGTCGCGGCCCAGGTGCCCACCGATGTACCGGGCGGCATGCAGCCGGTCTACGTCGTCGGCCCCAACGGCATGTCGAACACCATGAACATCATGGTGATGAATCCGGCCCCGGCCGTCTTCTTTGACCGCATCGTGCCCCAGGGCTACATCGCCAGCTCTTACCGCATGGCCGATTCCACCTACATCACCGCGGACAACCCGGCTCGCTCCGGCGACACGGTGCTGTTGTGGGCCACGGGCCTGGGCGCAACCACGCCCGCCTTGGCTACTGGCGTCGCTGCCGGTTCCCAGAACACCGTAGCCATGACGCCGGTGGTCACCATCGGCGGTCGCGCCGCTACGGTCACCCTCGCCCAGGCGTTGCCGAATTCGGTGGGCCTCTACTGGATGCTGGTCCGCGTGCCCGAAGGGGTGACGGCGGGCTTGGCCCCGGTGGAAGTGAAGCAGGGTACGGCGACCGCCAACCCGGTGCTTCTGCCGGTTCGGTAGAGCAGAGCGCTGGTCCCCCGGCGGACGTTGCGATAAGCTGACTCTCGTGAGAGGTTTTGCCGCTACGTCCGCCGCGACCGGTCTTTTTTCAACCGCAGTTTGTCTTGCTGGTGCAGCATGGCTGGTTTCGGCACAAAGCCCGAAGCCAGCCATTGCTGTTTCTACAGAAGAGCGCTTGGCCCGCCATCGCAATCTGGGCAAGGCTTTCTACGAGAACCCCACCACGCAGGCCCAAGCCGTGGACGAGTTCAAGAAAGCGCTCGCCCT
Organism: Acidobacteriota bacterium; assembly: GCA_026394075.1. Lineage (GTDB taxonomy): Bacteria > Acidobacteriota > Terriglobia > Bryobacterales > Bryobacteraceae > JAPKYZ01. The sequence continues at coordinate 25,286 of JAPKYX010000113.1, read as the reverse complement.
GGCCCCGAATTCCGACCGTGAGCGGTTGAACTACGGGCTGGCTTTGCTGCGCGCCGGCAAGACCAAAGAGGGGATGACGGAGATCGAGGCCGTCCAAAAGCGCGACCCCAAACTGCCGCACACCTACTTCAACCTGGGTATTGAGCTGAAGAAGCTGGGCGATCATGAACGGGCGCTGGCGCAGTTCCAGAAGTTCGTCGCGCTGGTCCCGGCCGAACCCATCTCCCGCTACAACCTGGGCGTCATGCTGAAGCTGGCCGGCAAGACGCCGGAAGCGATCGTCGAGTTTGAACGGGCGGCGAAGTTGGACTCGAATCTGGCCGCAGCCCGCTTCCAACTGTTCAATGCCTACCGCACCAGTGGCCGCGCCGCCGACGCGCAGAAAGCCCTGGCGGAATTTCAACGTCTGAAGAAGGAAGCCGAAGGCGCGGCCGTTCCGGAAGATGTCGATTGGAGCGCCTACTCCGAAATTCTCGACCCCGTTCCCCCGCCGCTGGCACCGTTCCGCGAAGTGGCGCTGAAGTTTGAAGACAAGATCCTGGCCGAAGGCGCCACCGGTGCCGCCATCGTCGATGGACAAGTGACGTGGTGGAACAAGGCCGCCGTCTCCGGCGTCGCGGGTGTCACCGATATCGTCTCCGTCGCCGCAGCGGATTACAACAACGACGGCGTTGCAGATCTGGCCGTGGTCACGGGCTCGGGCGTGTCGCTGGTAAAGGCGGGCAAGGTCGAGACGACGCTGCCGGGCCGCTACAACGCCGCCGTTTGGCTGGACTACGACCACGACTACGATCTCGACTGGCTGGACTACGACCACGATTACGACCTGGACCTGTTCCTGCTAGGCCCGCAGTCAAAGCTCTATCGCAACCAAGGCACGGCCGGTTTTGTAGATCGCACGGCGGACTTTCCGTTTGCCGCGGGTGAAGCCGTAGATGGCATCGCCTATCGCTTTGTGCCGGACACCCGCGCCACCGATCTCGCGGTCTCATACCGTGGCCGGGCTGGGACGCTCTATCGTGATCTGCTTTCGGGCAAGTTCAGCGCGGAACCCGCACCGTTTGTGGCGGCGGGCGCAACCAAGCTGATCGCCGCCGACAGCAATGCCGATGGCAAGTACGAAGTGTTATCGAGCTCGACGGCCAAGGCTCCACTAGCGGCCGACCCCGATAATTCGGGCCTGGTGCGCGCCAACCTGCAGGAGAAGATCCTGCCCGGGGCGACGCTGTTCTTAACCGCCGATCTTGACAAAGATGGCCGTGAGGATTATGTCGCGCTGGACGCTCAAGGGCGCCTACACCGGCTGCTGAATCGCACGGTCACGCCGAATCGCTTCATCCGGATCAAGCTGACCGGCGTCAAGAATTTGAAGCTGTCACCATTTGCGGAAATCGAAGTAAAGGCTGGGGGCCTCTACCAGAAGAAGGTCTATCGGGGCACGCCTCTGGTTTTTGGGCTCCGCAACTTCACCCAAGTGGACACCGTACGCATCACCTGGCCCAACGGCCTGATCCAGAACGAACCCAACCAGCCCGCCGGGCGCGAGTACGACTACAAGGAAGCGCAGCGCCTGTCCGGCTCCTGCCCGATCATTTGGACCTGGGACGGCGACGGCTTCCGCTACATCACGGACGTTCTGGGCGTCGCTCCGCTGGGCGCGGCGGCGGGTGATGGCAAGTATTTTGAGACCGACCATGACGAGTACGTCTTCATCCCTGGCGAAGCGCTGAAGGAACGCAATGGCTCGCTCGAGGTCCGGCTGACGGAGGAGCTGAGCGAGGTCGCCTACATCGACCAGATCCAGTTGCTGGCGGTGGATCACCCCGCTGACACGCCGGTTTATTCGAACGACAAGTGGAAGTCGCCGCCCTATCCGGAGTTCCGCCTGTGGGGTGCCAAGCAACGCCTGGAGCCCGTGGCGGCGCACGACGGCGATGGCCGCGATGTGCGAGCGAAGCTGCTCAAAGCCGACCGCACCTACCCGGATGACTTTCCGCGCACCATGTCCAACCTGGCGCCTATGCATACGCTGACGCTGAAGTTCCCGGATTCCACACCCGCCCATGCCGCCATGATGATGGCCGGTTGGGTGGATTGGGCCGATGGTTCAACGTTCCTTTCGGCAGCGCAGGAAGACCCCCAGGGTCTGGTGCCACCCGTGCTGCAGGCACGCAACGCCGCTGGCGAATGGGTGACCATCCAGCAGGACATGGGCATGCCCGCCGGTAAGCCCAAAGCGATAGTGGTGGACGTACACTTCCCGTCGCACTACCGCGAACTGCGCATCGTCACCAACCTGTGCGTCTACTGGGACGAGATTTTTCTGTCTCCAGATACGTCGGCACCGGCCACCACCATCACGCGTCTAACGGCCAGCGACGCTCAACTGAACTTCCGTGGCTTCTCGGCCAACAAGGTCCACCCGGAGCGCAAGCAGCCAGAGGAGTTCTTCTATCCCAACCCTGACCCGGTGTCGCTGTGGAACCCCACGCCCGGCCGCTACACGCGCTACGGCACCGTGGATGGCTTGCTGAAAGAGGCCGACGACCGGATGGCGCTAATGGGATCGGGCGACGAGATCCGATTGCTGTTCAATGCCCGAACGCTGCCTGCATTGAAGACCGGCTGGAAGCGGGATTACCTGCTGCTGGTCGATGGCTGGGCTAAGGATCGCGATGCGAATACCGCCCATTCGCAAAACGTCGATCCCCTGCCCTTCCATCGCATGTCAGGCTACCCGCTGGGCAAGCAGGAATCGCACCCGGATGGTGAGTATCGCCAGCAGTTCAACACGCGGCCAGGGTTGCGGTTGATTCGCCCGCTGGTACCGGCCGGAGGCTTGGATTGAGCCCGGCTGTGAAAGAGGGCGGTTGGGTGAAATGGTCCGGCTGGGCTCTGCTCGCGTTCCTGCTTTCGACGGCCTACATCTTCGCGGTCGACGCCCCCACGCTGTTCTACGTCGGCAACGTCCTGCTCCACTTCTTCGGCGGCATCGCGCTGGTGCTGGTGGGCGCGGCGTTGCTATGGCGGTACCGGGCGTCACTCAGCCGGCGGCATTGGATCGCCACTGGACTGGGGCTGCTCTCGCTGATTCCGGCGGCGTACCTGGTGGTGGTGCACAACACGCTCGATCAGCGGAACGTGCTCTATGCCCACATCGCGCTGGCGACGCTGGCGGTGTTGTTCTTGGAGAAGCGTATCCGGTATGCCGCTGTCGGTCTGGCCGCCGTGGCATTGATCGTTCGCCAGTTGCCCGGCGACAACGGGAAGCTGACCAACGTCAAGGTCGTCCCGGTCTCGATGGAAGAAGAAGGCCAAGGCCCGCAGGCGCCCCACACCAAGGGCGTCAAGGGTCCGTTCTGGCCCTCCGCCGCGCAAACCAACACCGGCGGCACCATCCCGTCAGACTTCTTTATGGATTCGAAGCAGTGCGGCAGCTGTCACAAGGACATCTACGAGCAGTGGAACTCCTCGATGCACCACTTTGCCAGCTTCAACAACCAGTTCTACCGGAAGTCCATTGAAGACATGCAGCGCATCCAGGGTTCAACGCAGCCCTCCAAGTGGTGCGCCGGTTGCCATGACCACGCGGTGCTGTTCAATGGCCGGTGGGAGACGCCAATCAAGGATCAGGTGCAGACGCCGGAAGCGCAGAACGGCCTGGGCTGCATGTCGTGCCACTCGATCGTGGGCGTAAACGGTAGCGCGGGCAATGGTGGCTTCACCATCGAATACCCGCGGCTGCATGAACTGGCCGGCAGCAAGAATCCCGTGCTGCGCAAGGTGGACGAACTATTCACTTTCCTCGACCCCGGCCCGCACCGCAAGCAGTTTTTGAAGCCGTTTATGAAGTCGAACTCGGAGTTCTGCTCCAGTTGCCACAAGGTCCATCTGGATGTGCCGGTGAACAACTACCGCTGGGTGCGCGGCTTTAACGACTACGACAACTGGCAGGCCAGCGGCGTCTCTGGCCAAGGTGCACGGAGCTTTTATTACCCGGCGAAGACGTCAGCCTGCTCCGATTGCCACATGCCGCAAGTGGCGTCCAAAGACCCCGGCAATCGCGACGGCATGGTGCACAACCACCGCTTCCCCGGAGCCAATACGGCTGTGCCGACGGTGAACGGTGACCAAGCCCAATTGAGCGAGACCGAGAAGTTTTTGAAGAACGGCTTTATCTCGGTGGACATCTTTGCGGCCTCGCCGGTGGAAGCTTCGAAAGGCGCACTGGAAATGCAGCGCCGCGCGGGCGAGACTTCGCAGAAGCTCTCCTCCACCATGGCCGTCGGCGAAGAGGGCGATGCCACGGGGCCAGCCTACATTCGTGAAGTCGGCAAAGTGGCGGCACCGGTCGATACGGCAGGCTTCAAGCTGGAGCCGGGCTCCACCGTGCGGCTCGACGTGGTCGTGCGGACCCGCAAGATCGGACACTTTTTCCCCGGCGGCACGGTGGATGCCTTCGATATCTGGGTGGAGCTGGTGGGCAAGGATTCGAGCGGCCAGACCGTGTTCTGGAGCGGGATGACGGAAGACGGCGGCGCCGGTCCAGTAGAGCGCGGGGCCCACTTCTACCGCAGCTACATGCTGGACGGCGATGGCAATATGATCAACAAGCGCAATGCCTGGCAGGCCCGCAGCGTGCTCTACGTGCGCCTGATCCCGCCCGGCGCTGCCGACACCATCCACTACCGCGTGAAGGTGCCGAAGGACGTGAAGGGTCCGATCACGTTTGAGGCGAAGCTGAACTACCGCAAGTTTGCGCACAGCTACACGCAGTACGCTTATTCGAGCGCGCCGGATGTTTCCGGCCCGGTGAAGCAGACGCCCACGCTCCCGACCGTCGTGTTGGCCGAAAAGAAGCTGACTCTGGGCATTGGCAAGACCGACTGGTTGCCGAAGGCAACGAAGGCGGACCGGGAGCGCTGGAACGACTGGGGCATCGGCATGCTGCTGCAGGGTGACCTGAAGGGTGCCGAGTACGCCTTCAAGAAAGTCACCGAAGCGGAGCCTGAGTATGCCGACGGCTGGCTGAACGTAGCCCGCGCGTTGATCCAGGAAGGCGAGACGGAAGCCGCCAAGCCCTATATCGAAAAGGCCCTGGCCATCAACGCGAAACTCGGCCGCATCCACTTCTTCAAGGCCATGATCCAGAAGGCAGATGGTGACTACGACGGTGCGCTGGCGTCGCTGAAGACGACCGAAGGCATGTATCCGCGAGACCGCGTGGTGCTCAACCAGATGGGGCGCGTGCTGTTCCTGAAGCGCGACTTTGCCGCGGCCGTGGCGGCGCTGGAGCGGGTGCTGGCCGTGGATACCGAAGATGTTCAGGCGCACTACAACCTGATGCTTTGCTACCGTGGCTTGGGCGACACTGAGAAAGCGGCCCGCGAAGAGAAGCTATTCCGGCGCTTCAAGGCCGACGAATCAGCCCAGGCGATCACGGCCAAGCCGCGCAGTACCAGCCCGGAAGACAATAACGAACGACAGGCAATCCATGACCACGAAAGCGTTCCTCGCTTCATGTTTACTCCTCAGCCCGGCGGCACTGGTGCCAATGGGCCTGCTGTATCAAGCGGCGCTGGTTCCACTGGCGGCGCAAAAGCCCCCATCGCCAGCAGTAAAGCCGGCCAGCGGCGTCCAGTTTCTGGACGTGACCGCAGCAGCGGGAATTAGCTTCACCCACAACTCGGGCCGCGCGGGCAAGAAATGGCTGCCGGAGACCATGGGCTCGGGCTGCGCCTTCTTTGATTTTGACGGTGACGGCTGGGCGGACATTTTGCTGCTCAACTCGAAAGATTGGGCGCCACGCGGCCGCAAGTCCCTGCCCGCCCTCTACCGCAACCTTGGCAACGGCAAGTTCCAGAACGTCACCGCAGCCAGCGGCCTCGATATCGAGATGTACGCGATTGGCGTAGCCGTAGCCGACTACGACAACGATGGCCGCGAGGATCTCTACGTCACCGCGCTTGAAGGAGACCGCCTCTTCCGCAACCTGGGAGCGGGCAAGTTCTCGGATGTAACCAAGACGGCCGGGATCGCCAATGCGGCGTTTGGTACTTCCGCCGCGTGGCTCGACTATGACCGCGACGGCAAGGCGGACCTGTTCGTGGCCAACTACGTCAACTGGCAATCGAAGAACGACCTGTGGTGCTCCATGGACGGCCAGACCAAGTCCTACTGCACGCCCGAATCGTACAAAGGCCTTCCGGCGAAGCTTTACCGGAACCTGGGCGATGGCCGCTTTTCCGACGTTACCGCCAAGGCCAAGGTGGGCGACCTGAACTCGAAAGCGCTCGGCATTGCCGTCATGGACTACAACGGCGACGGCTGGCCCGATCTGTTTGTCGCCAACGACACCCAGCCCAATAAGCTCTACCGCAATAACAAAGACGGCACCTTCACCGAAGAGGGAGTGGCCGCGGGCGTGGCGTTTGGTGAGGATGGCGTGGCCCGCGGAGCCATGGGCGTCGACGCGGCCGATTATGACCGCTCCGGCCGCCCGCACTTGATCGTCGGCAACTTCACCAACCAGATGCTGTCGCTCTATCACAACGAAGGCAAGGGCCTGTTTGTGGACGAAGCGCCGCGTTCCAGCCTGGGCCGCTCCTCGCTGCTGTCGCTGACCTTTGGAGCCTTCTTCTTCGACTATGACCTGGACGGTTGGCCCGACATCTTCTGCGCCAACGGCCACATCGACGAAGAGATTGGCCGCGTCCAGCCCAAAATCCAGTACAAGCAGCCGCCGCTGCTGTTCCACAATGCGGGCGCCTCAGCCAAGAATGGCGCGCGTTTCGACAACGCGACGGCGTCGCAGCCGGAAGCTTTCCGGCGGTCGATTGTCGCACGAGGCGCGGCGTATGCCGATTTCGATCATGATGGCGACCTGGATGTACTGATCTCCACCAACCACGGCCCGGCGTACCTGTATCGCAATGAAGGCGGCAACCGGAACAACTGGATCTCGCTGCGCCTGCGGGGCGGTGCGTCGAACAAGTCCGCATTGGGCGCCGTCGTGCGCCTGGAAAGCGCCTCCGGCAAGCAGTGGCAGATGGTGAAGAGCGGGTCCAGCTACGCGTCACAGTCGGATCTTGCGCTCACCTTCGGCCTCGGCCAGGACAAAGCGGCCACCATCATCGACATCGAATGGCCCAGCGGCAAGAAGCAACGGTTGACCGGCATGGCCCTGAACAAGCAACATCAAATAGACGAACCCAAATGAACAATCTCCTCTTTCCCATTGCTGCGATCACCGACGAGTTTGCCCCCGACCTGAAGGGTGCGCTTGACCCCATGACCGAGATCGGCATGACCGGCGCGGAGCTGCGCGTCGTCTTCGGCAAGAACATCATGGACCTGACCGATGACGAAGTGAAGCAAGCCACCGATCTGCTGGCCGAGCGCGGCATCCAGGTAATCTCCATTGCCTCGCCGATCCTGAAGTGCGTCCTGCCCGGCGGCGGCGACGTGGACAGCCGCTTCCAGCAGGACATTTTCAACTCCAAGCACACCTTCGACGATCAACCACGGCTCGCCGACCGGGCCATCAAGCTTGCCGAGATCACCGGTGCCAAGATCATCCGCGTCTTCTCCTACTGGCGCACGGTACAGCCCGAGGCTTGCTTCGACGCGGTGGTGACTGCGCTCACCGGCTTGTCGGACAAGTTCGGCTCGGCGGGGCTGATCTGCGGCCTCGAGAATGAGCACGCCTGCAACATCGCCACCGCAGCCGAATCAGCCAAGGTGCTGGCGGCGGTGGAGCATCCCGCACTGAAGCTGGTCTGGGATCCGGCCAACGCCCTCTGCTCCGGCGAAGTGCCGTATCCGGGCGGCTACAACCTGTTGCCCAAGGGCCGCGTGGGCCATGTCCACATCAAGGACTGCCACATCGAACATCAAGCCGACGGCAGCCACAAGCCCATCTGGGGACCGGTTGGAACGCGCGCGGTGGACTGGAAGGGTCAGATTGCCGCTCTGAAAGCTGACGGCTACCAGGGCTTCATCAGTCTCGAAACCCACTGGGGCGGCCCGGGCGGCAACAAGTGGGAAGGCTCCCGGATCTGCGGCTGGAATCTGCGCGGGCTGGTGGCGGCGGTTTAGCCGCCATCCAGCTCATTTGATGCCGAGCTGGTCCTCGATGCGGCTGACGCGGACTTCGAGTTTGTCGATGCGGTGGTCCAGCTCGGCAAACTTGATCAGAAGCTCACTGTGATTCTTGGCCATCTCGGCACGCAAAAGGTCGCGGAGATCGTTCATCCGGGTGTTGAGATGGGTTTCAAGCGTCGAAAGCCGAGTATTGTTCATCAATACACCGACCATTACGATTACCAGGGTGCTCACTGGACCCACCGTGAGGACTAGGATTTGCTGGCCATCCATAGTCGAAGTCTAGCATCGAAGCCAGCGCCTGAATCGGCTGGAAGACCTGGATTGAGGACGATTCGGGGACGGCTACTCAAGAGTCGCCCACTTAGCGCATCAACAAAAATGCCCAGTGGCCCAGGCAGGCACCGATGCTGGCTCCGGCGATCACGTCGCTGAGGAAGTGCATCCCCAGCACCACTCTTGAGGTCCCGATGGACAGGCCGAAGAAGAGTAGCAAGGGCATCAGGCCGGGGAAGAACTGGCCCACGGAGAAGGCGACGGCAAAAGCCGTGATCGTGCGTCCGGACGGGAACGAGAACTGATCCGGGGGCAGCAGCGTGGCCCAACAGTGCGGCTCCAGCGCGCAAGGACGACGGCGTCCCGCCAGGCGCTTCAAGGAGATAAACAGCGCGACACCCGTGCCTGCCGCCAGAAAGGCCGAGGCGATCACGCGAAAGCGATTCGATTCGGGCGAGAGCGCCACCACCACCGCCAGCGCGTACCACAGCCAACCATCGCCGCCGCGGGTGGCCGCAATCATCCACATGCGGAACCACATAGGGGCGCTCCACCGGTTTACCCGGCGCATGAGACGGTGATCTCGTGTCTCGATAAAATCGCGAAAACCGATGATAGGTGAGCCCATGGGGGGAGGCGTCTCTCCAGTCCCATATTCCGGGAACTGCATAACATCCTGGTGACAGCTGGAACAAACATTCGTGAAAGATTATGTTTGCAATCGTCCGGCCCCTCTCGCGGTTGTACGATGAGTAGTCGGAAGACGGCCAGCGCTTTCTGCCGGCACTCCCGGCCGGGCGCGCTCCCGAGAGAATTGGAAGCAGCCTGCCATCTGCAAAGTAGCATGAAACGAATCGATTTCGTCTTTTTTGACGCCGGCGGCGGACATCGCGCCGCGGCCAATGCCCTGAAACTGGCGATTGAGCAGTCGGGCAAGCCCTGGCAGGTCCGCCTGGTGAACCTTCAGGAAACCCTCGACCGGCTGGATGTCATCCGGCAAGTGACGGGCATCCGCATGCAGGACGTCTATAACCTGTTGCTGCGCAAGGGTTGGACGCTGGGTTCGGAGTACATGATCCCTCCCATGCACTGGCTGATCCGGATGAACCATCCGCGAATGGTGAAGTTTCTCGAAGAGTTCTGGGCTACTGATGCGCCGGATCTGCTGGTCAGCGTGGTCCCCAACTTCAACCGCACCTTGCACCAGGCCTACCAGTCAGCAAAACCCGGGGGCAAGATGGTGACCATTCTCACCGATATGGCCGACTATCCGCCGGATTTCTGGATTGAGCGTGGCCAGCAGCAGTGGTTTATTTGCGGCACCGAGAAGGCCGTCCAGCAGGCACGCGAGATGGGCCACCCGGCGGAACGCGTCCTGCCCGCCTCCGGCATGGTACTCCACCCCCGCTTTTACCAGCCCCCGCAAGTGGACCGGACGGCGGAGCGGTTGAAGCTGGGGCTCGACCCCAATAAGCACACAGGCCTGGTGATGTTTGGCGGCTACGGCAGCAGCACCATGATGAACATCGCCCGGCGCGTTTCGGAAGCCAAGCTGGACGTGCAGCTGATCTTTATCTGCGGCAAGAACGAGAAGCTGAAGGCTCAGCTGAAGGCCGAGAAGTTCTCGATGCCCGTGTTCGTCGAAGGCTTCACCAGCGAAGTGCCTTACTACATGCAACTGGCGGACTTCTTCGTCGGCAAGCCCGGCCCGGGGTCGATCAGTGAGGCGCTGCAGATGAAGCTGCCCGTCATCGTCGAGCGGAACGCCTGGACGCTGCCGCAGGAGCGCTTCAACACGGATTGGGTACTGGAAAAGCAAGTCGGCATGGTGCTATCCAGCTTTGACCAGATCGCTGAAGCCATCCGCAATCTGCCGGTGGAACAGTACCGGGCGCGCGCCGCCGCCTTGAATAACCAGGCCGTCTTTGAGATCCCCGAAATGTTGGAGAGAATCTTGGGATGAAGTTTCACGCGTCTGCGACCGTGCTGGCCATCACTGCGGCCCTTGCCTTCCCTGCCCTTTCGCTGGCCCAACCCGCCAATGAGCCGTTCTTGAAGTGGCTGGACGCGACCGCCCAGAAGCAACTGGCTGCGCGCGATGCCACCATCCGCGCCATCCGTACTCCAGAGCAGGTGGCCGCCCGCAAGCAGTACGTCCGCGCCAAACTGCTGGAGCTGATCGGCGGCCTGCCCAACTATCAAGGCCCCTTGAACGCGCGCAAGCTTTGGCAGAAGGACATGGGCCGCTACGTGATCGAAGGCATCACGTATGAGAGCCTGCCCAGCTACGTGGTGACGGCCAATCTCTACCGGCCCCGCGCCATCGGGCGTTATCCAGCGGTGCTGTTCCCGCTGGGCCACTGGGATATCGGCAAAGCGGCCGCGCAGCGCATCGCGGCCAACTTGGCCATCAAGGGATTTGTGGTGCTGGCTTTTGACCCGATGGGCCAGGGCGAGCGTCAACAGAGCTACGACAGCCGCATGGCCCGCTCACTGATCGGCGGCTCCACTGAGCAGCACTTCATGAACGGCGCTCTGGCCACCATGGCCGGCGGCAACGTGGCGCGCTACTTCATCTGGGATGGCATGCGCGGCATCGACTATCTGCAATCGCGCGAGGAAGTGGACCCCAGCCGGATCGGTTGCACGGGCTGCTCCGGCGGCGGCACGCAGACCACCTACATCTCCGCGCTCGATGACCGCGTGAAGGTGGCGGCCCCCGCCTGCTACATGCAGAGCTTCAAGCTGCTCTTCTCCGGCACCATTGGCGACAGCGAACAGAGCTTCGCCAACTTTATCTCCAGCGGCCTGGACCAGACCGACTATGTCGAACTGTTTTCGCCCAAGCCCTGGCTGATTGCCAACACCGAAAAGGACTTCTTCACCCCCGCCGCCGCCAAGATCGTCTATGAAGAGGCGCGCAACTGGTACGAGATGGCGGGCGCGCAGGAAAAGGTGAAGTGGGTGGTGGGCCCCGGTGGCCACGGCACGCCATTGAATGTCCGCGAGGCGATCTACGACTGGATGATCCGCTGGATCGGCGATGGCCAGACCTCTTCGAAGGAAGAAGAGATCGACATGCTGCCGGACCTGGAGTTGAACGTCACACCCGCCGGGCAGGTGGGCGGCGTGGATCTCTACACGCACATCGCCAAGGAACTTAAATCGCCATCCGCGATCCCCGCTTTGCCGGATGATCCCTATCCGGTGAATGAGAAGCTGCTGGAAGGCACGGGCTCGACGGCGGTGGTGGTGGTGGAAACCGGCACGTTGCCCGGCTATCGCGCGGAACAGTTGCACAAGCGCGGCGTCACCGTGCTGGCCATCAACCCACGTGGCTACCCGGTCACTCGCTACCCCTACTATTCCGGCGATTGGGCCACCAACGAGCGGGCCTGGCTGATCGGCAAGAGCCTGCCCTTGATGCGCGCCGCCGACATTGCCGCTGCAGCAAGGAAACTGAAGGCTCGTCCCGGCGTGGATCGCGTGATGGTGCAGGCCAGTGGCGTGGGCGGCTGGTGGGCCATCTACGCGCTGCAGAACGAACCGGCGATCGCCAAAGCCTGGGTGGACAAGACGCCGCACTCCATTCGCGCCGCCTTTGATCAGCCGGTGCATCAGGACTTGCACGATGTGGTGATCCCGGGCGTTGTGCCGGACGTCAAGCCCAGCCGCCGTTTGCTCTGGACCGACCCGACGGACTGGATGCGCAATGTGATCAAGGTGCCCGGTGAATATGTCTACCGGCAGGTGATCTACGACGACGACAGTGAGCGGCTGATCACTCTCTTTTTGAAGTAGCCGCAAACCCCGCGCTTGATCAAAGCTCGCTGGCTAAGGCCGCTTGCCCGCCAACCACTCATCGCGGTGAGCGTTGCGGCCCTGGGGCTCCACTTTGCCACTGGGGGAGATCTTGAGGCCGAACCAGGCGGCCGCTTCCTTGTAGTCCAGTTCGTCAGTCGTAAAGAAGTACGGCTTGATGTCCACGCCCGCTACCTCCGCAAAGTCATCCAGCGTATAGCCGCGTTCGCGCGGATAGCGCCGCAACATCTCGCTCATCACTTTGTCGAGCGTGCGCACGCCGCCGGATGTGGCCTGGATGCGGGCATCCAGTACAAAGGCCACCACCGCCCCCTTGGTGTAATAGCTGACCGTCGTGCGCGGCGAATTCTCGTTGGGCTTGTAGAACTTGATCCAGGTATCGAAGCTGGAATCGGCCAGGGATTGCACGCGCCGCCCTTCGCTGCGCTGCAGTCCTTCCACCAGTTTGCTGAGTTCGTCGAAGAACTCGGCTTCGCTGATCACGCCCGCGCGCCGGAGGCTCAAGACGCCGTAGTAGGACGTGAAGCCTTCGGCGATACCGAGCGACCGGGTGTACTGCTCCTCTTCGTACTCGCCCGGGGTGATCTCGCGCGGGCGGAGGCTTTTCACGTTCCAGGCATGGAACAGTTCATGACTGGCCAAGCCCATCCAGCGCACATACGTCTCGCGGCGGCGCGTGGCATCGGGGGAGGTCATCATCATGGTGCACTCCTGATGCTCCATGCCACCGCCCTTGCCGGAGAGAACATTCAGAAACAGGTAACGCTTATAAGGGAAGAACCCCGCGACATCACGCTGCGCGCGCACAATGCGGGCCAGGTCGGCCGTTGATTGCGGACCATCCCACTGCGTCCGGTCACCGCCGATGTTCACCAGCGCATGCTGGATGCCGTCCACGTCGAAGCTATACATCTTGGCATTGCCGGCAACAATCGGGGCATCCACGAGTTCCTCGTAGCTGCCAGCGCGATAGTGTCGCGGACCTACTTCCGGCATGGAGGTGACCACATCCTTCCAGGCGGGAGGCACCTCCAGCCTTACCTCATGCGGCCGGTCCGGCCCCGCAGCCAGCGTCAGATAGACGGGCTGGCCGTTCAACAAGGCAAAGTCGTTGTCGACATAGGCGTCCTGCACATTCATCGAATGGGCGAACAAACGGTAGCGCACCGTGACGGAGGGCTGTCCACCAGTACGCACGCGCCAACGATTCTTGCGGACTTTCTCGGCACCCAGGGGCGTCGAGAGTGTCTCGACATTCTGGGCGTACTCGCGGATGACATAGGGCGTCCAGACGGCCATTTTCAGCGTGATCTCCGCCGCCCCAGCGGTGGGGTAAACCGCTTCTACGTCCAGATGGTGGCCGGCCGGATCAGGAAAGCGCAGCGTGTAACGAATGGGTTCCAGCGCGCCTGACCGATCGGCTAGGGGCTGCGACCAGGCCGAACCTGCGAACATCAGAAGGAGCAGAACAAGCTGCGCCCCAATCAATCTCATGGCTGAACCCACCCCAAAAAAAGACAAGCGCCCCACCTCCGTGCGGCTGCGCGAATTGATGCCGGACATTATCGCGCTGGTAAAGCCGCGCCGGGCGATCTTGGGGTTAGGGCTGGTGCTCATGGTCATTAACCGGGTGGCGGGCCTCGTACTACCCACTTCGACAAAGTATCTAATTGATGATGTCATCGGCAAACGGCAAACGGAAATGCTGGGGCCATTGTTGGGCGGCGTGGTGGTGGCGACGCTGATTCAGGGCGTCACGTCTTTCTCACTCACGCAGCTAATTTCCAAGGCCGGGCAGCGGTTAATCACGGAAATGCGGATGCGGGTGCAGAAGCATGTAGGCCACCTGCCGGTCAGCTATTACGATTCCAACAAGAGCGGAGCGCTGGTGTCGCGCATCATGAACGACGTCGAAGGCATCCGCAACCTGGTGGGCACCGGCTTGATCGAACTGATCGGCGGCCTGCTGACGGCGGCACTAGCGCTGGTGATGCTGCTGCGCATCAGCCCGATGTTGACCGGCATCGCGCTGGCCGTGATTCTTGTCTTCGGCGCCGTGCTGAGCCGCGCGTTTTCCAGCGTCCGGCCCATCTTCCGGGAACGCGGCAAGATCACGAGTGAAGTCACCGGGCGGTTAACGGAATCGCTGGGTGGCGTGCGTGTCGTGAAGGGCTATCACGCCGAAGCGCGCGAAGAAAAGGTGTTCGCCGACGGCGTGCAGCGGCTGCTCGAAAACATCATGAAGTCGCTGACTGCCATTTCAACGATGAGCCTCTCGTCCACCATCCTGATGGGCGTGGTGGGTGCGCTGGTGATGTACCTGGGCGCCAAGCAGATCATTGCCGGTGAACTGACGTTGGGCGGCTTCGTCACCTTCACCGTCTTCCTGGGCTTCCTGGTGGCGCCCGTGTTCCAGATTGTCGGCATTGGCACGCAGTTGACCGAAGCCTTTGCCGGACTGGAGCGCACGCGCGAGGTGCTCCGCGAACGGCGTGAAGACGAGGATCCAAAGCGGCAACTGGCCATCGGCACCGTGAATGGCGAAGTCGAGTTCCGCCACGTCGACTTCTCTTATGAAGAAGGCAAGGAAGTGCTGCACGATGTTTCGTTCACCTCCTCACCGGGCACGGTGACGGCGCTGGTGGGGCCGTCGGGATCGGGCAAGTCGACGATTATCGGCCTGGTCGCGGCGTTCCATTCGCCCACCCGAGGCGAGGTACTGATCGACGGGACGGACCTGTCGACGGTGCGCTTGGATTCTTACCGCTCCCAGTTGGGTGTGGTGCTGCAGGAAACATTTTTGTTCGACGGCACGGTGCGCGAGAACGTGGCCTTCTCGCGGCCGGACGCGACCGAAGAGCAGATCATGGCGGCGTGCCGGATGGCGCGCGTGGATGAGTTCGCTGAACGCTTCGAGAAGGGCTACGAGACCATCGTGGGCGAACGCGGCGTCAAGCTCTCCGGTGGCCAGCGTCAGCGAGTCTCGATTGCCCGCGCTCTGCTGGCGGATCCGCGAATTCTGATTCTCGACGAAGCCACGTCGAGCCTCGATTCTGAGTCGGAAGCGCTAATCCAGGAAGCCCTAGCGCGGTTGATGCAGGGCCGCACCACCTTTGTGATCGCCCACCGCTTGTCCACGATTCGCAAGGCCGACCAAATCCTGGTGATCGACGGCGGCAGCGTGGCGGAACGTGGCCGCCACGAAGAGCTCTACGCCGCCCAAGGCCGCTACTGGGATCTCTACACTAAGCAACACGGCTTTGAAAGCAACCTCTTCCTGCCCAGCGCCGAGGAAGTGGAAGCCGAGCGGCCCAAAGTGAAGTCCGCCGACACCAGCTTCCAGGGCACGATGCGGCTGTAGCGGTTAACCAAGTAAGGTTCCCGCCAAGCCGCCAAGGCTCAAAGGGTTTCCCTGGCTTTGGGCCAGTTCTTTGCGGCTTGGCGCCTTTGTGGGAACACTTCGGGTCATGACGGCAAATGCACCATCACGCTCCGCAGCCTCACGCTGAGCCGCGACAGAATGGAGCGGAGCACAACACTCCAGTAGACGCCGTGGTACTCCGCGTCATTAGCCCGTTGGAAAGCTAGGCGGTCCTGGTTCTCGGGCAGCCGCTAAGTGCCGAGACTCCGCTCCATTGCTGTCGCGGCTCAGCGTGAGGCTGCGGAGTGTGATGGGAGTTGCTCCGGTCGCACGGCTGTGTGCGATAGCGTGAACGACTAGTTCGGCTGCGCGGCGGCCCAATAGCCGCGGCGGGTGCGGACTTCGAGGCCTGGCTTTTTCACGACCACCTGAATCGTGTGCCAGCCGCCTTCGGTGGCGGTGGTGGGGTTGTAGCTCAGCAGGTATTGGCTGTGCAGTTCCTCGCCGATTTTGACAATCGCTTCTTCCAGCCCCTTCAAGCCCGTAAAGTTCTGCTCCGTGCCGCCGGAATACTTGGAATAGACTTCCTGCGGGTTGTCCACAAAGATCGACTTGGCCGCCGTGAAGATCTCCTGGATGGCGGGGAAGACGCTGCCAAAAGTGCCGCCGTAGCCCATCTGCATGGCCGAATTCGGCGTCTGCGGCATGCCAGCGGGCAGCGGACGCGCCGCCACGGGCACGGGCGACGGGCGGGGTGCTTGCGCGGGCACGTTCAGCTTGTTCAGCCAGCGTGACATGTTCACCGGATAGACGATGATGTTACCGAACTGGATGTCGAGCAGCGCATCGCGCACGCGGCCTTCGCTGCCGCCGTCCTTGGTCTCGCTGATCAGCAGAATCACCTTCCGCCGGTTGGCCGGGCGGTTCTTCAGCATCCGGGAAGCCTCAATCACGGCATCGGTCATGCGTGACGTGTAGCTGCCGGGCTTCAGTTTGGCCAGGCCGTCACGGAACTTGGTGCCGTCGTTGGTGAAGTCGGTCAACTTCTGGATGCGATGGTCAAAGCCAATGATGGCGGCCTCGCCCTGTTCGCCCAGCACCAGTCCTTCCAGCATGCTGCCCATTTTCTGGATGGACGGCAGCACCTTCTCGGTCTGCGCGCTGTTCTGGATCACCACCACCAGCGAGATCGGGATGAAGCTGACATCTTCGTTGATATCTTGCGCCTTGCCATTGTCCAGCAACTGGAAGTCTCGCGGCTCCAGGCCGTTCACATAACTGCCGTCCTTGGTCAGCACCGTGGTGGGCGCGATCACGACGTTGACCCGCGTCCGGATGACAAGGTCCTTCGGCTCGTCTTTTTTGCTCTTGGCCGGTTCTTGACCCGCCAGATTCAGCCCTGGCAAGTTCAGCACCAACAACAGGGGTAGCAGCTTCTTCATGATTTCTTCCTCGGCCGTTTGTAGTCACCGCTCTTGCCGCCGGTCTTTTCGAGCAAGTAGAGGTCAGTTATCTCTATCGACTTATCGAGCGCCTTGGTCATGTCGTAGACCGTAAGCGCCGCCACGCTGGCCGCGGTCAGCGCTTCCATTTCGACACCGGTCGGTCCGGTGGTGGTGGCGGAGGCTTCAATACGGACGCCGCCCTTCTCGACTCTCGCATCCACCTGGACATGCGACAGCGGCAGCGGGTGGCACATCGGGATCAGCTCCGCAGTGCGCTTGGCCGCCATAATCCCGGCTAGCTTCGCAGTCTCCAGCGGATCGCCCTTGGGGTTGTCCGGCAGCGCCTTCAGCACGGCCTTCGACAGCTTCACGAAGGCATGCGCTTTGGCCATCCGCTTGGTGGGCAACTTGGCCGAGACATCCACCATGCGGGCTTGGCCCTGGGCGTCATAGTGTGACAAAGCAGAAGTATTTGCAGGTTTCTTCATTTCATTAAGACGCCGATCAGGTCGCCTTCATTCCAACTGGGCCGGTCCGCACTGGCCACTAGAAAGCAGTTGGCCCGGGCCAGAGCGGCCACATCGCTCGACCCCTGCCAGCGTACCGGAGTGATGAGCCCCCCGTCGAGCGTGGCGGGCAGAAAGCGGGTGAGCCCGGTCTTGTGGGCAAACGGCACAGCCATTGGAGCTTGTAGGATTGGCAGCAGCGGCGCCGCTTCACCGGCCAGCATCTCCACGGCCGCGCGGGCGAAGATCTCAAACGTCACCATCGTCGAGGCCGGGTTGCCGGGTAGGCCGAAAAACATCTTGCCCGCCACTTGGCCAAACACCAGCGGCTGTCCGGGCTGGATCAGCACGCGGTCAAAGAAGCTTTGCGCGCCCATCTCCGCCAGCACGATCTCCACCAGATCGTACTTGCCGGCCGAGACGCCGCCCGACAGCAGCAACAGATCAGCCGTCAGACCCCGCTCTATCGCGGCGCGGGTGCTCTCCATCGTGTCGCGCGCGACGGGCAGAATTTCCGGAATGCCCCCGGCGCGCAGCACCTGGGCCGCGATCGAATAACTGTTCGAGTTCCGGACCTGGTTATCACGCGGCAGCGCCGCAATCTCCACCACCTCATCGCCCGTGGCCAGAATGGCGACGCGCGGCCGGGCGTAGACAGGAACTCCCGTGACACCCACGGTGGCCAGCGCGGCAATTTCGGCGAAGCCCAGCCGGCGGCCCAGCGTCAGCATGGCTGCTCCAGCGCGAATCTCGGCACCGGCCGGGTTGATGAACTCTCCGGAGACACCCGGGCGCGCGGTCTCGACGAAATCTCCGGCGCGCGACGTGTGTTCCACCATCACCACTTGATCCACCCCGGCAGGCACAGGTGCCCCGGTGAAAATTTCGACGGCTTCGCCGCGCCCTACGTTTCCAGAGAAAGTCTCCCCGGCGCGCACTTCACCGATCACGCGCAGGCGGCCCGGCAGGTCACCGCTATGGACGGCAACGCCGTCGCGAATGCTGCGGGCAACGGGCGGGTAATCCCGGTCGGCAGAAATGGCGGCAGCCAGGACACGGCCGGCGGCGGCCAGGATCGGCACCTGCTCCATCGTGGGCGTAGGTGCCAGGAGAGCAGCTTGCGCCAGGACGATGCGGCGGCCTTCTTCAAAAGAGACTGTCATGCTTCTAGCGGAGCTGCCGTGGTCGATCTCAGTCTTCAGTTTAGCGTGCCTGTTCCCGCGCCTGGTGCGGCGTCAGCGATATGCTGAAGCCGTGAAGCTGAACCACTACACGCTGGTTGCCCAGTTGGAACTGCTGCGCTCGCGCGAGATCTCGCCGCTGGAACTGCTGGAAGCGCATCTGGCCGAGATCGGCGCGCGCAACCCGGAGGTGAACGCCTTCACGCAACTCTATGCCGACGAAGCCCTTGAAACCGCCCGCCGGCAGACGGCGGCACCGGAAACAGGGGCGTTGGCCGGGTTGACGGTGACGATCAAAGACTGCTTTGACATCGCCGGCAAACCCACCTTCTGCGGCAGCAAACTGCGGGCCGATCACCGGGCGTCACGCGATTCCGCCGCCGCACAACGGTTGCAGGCCGCCGGGGCGATCATCGTCGGCAAGACCAGCACGCCGGAGTTTCTGGCCAACTACGAATCCGACAACCATCTGATTGGCCGCACCAACAATCCACTGGACTTGTCGCTGACGCCGGGTGGTTCCAGTGGTGGCGAAGCAGCGGCCATCGCAGCTTTTATGTCCGCTGGCGGCGTCGGCAGCGATGGCGGTGGCTCCGTGCGCTGGCCCGCCCATTGCTGCGGCTTGGCGGGCTTGAAGCCCACGCCGGGCCGAGTTTCGGCAGCTGGGCATTACCCCGCCATCGCCAACCCGGGCGGCATGATGGGCGTCGCCGGACCGATGGCGCGCACGGTGGCCGATGTCCGGATCCTGTTTGAGACGCTTGAAGGCTACGACAGCGACGATCCGTACTCGGTTCCCTTTGTGCCGGGACCACTGCCGTCCTTGGCTGGCCTCCGGATCGGCGTGTGGCCCCAGTTTTATCAAACGCCCATCCAGGTGGCCTGCGCGGAAAGCGTCACCCGTGCTGCTCAGTTGCTGGCAGGTCTAGAAGGGATGACGGTGGACGAGTTTGCTCCCCGTGGCCTGGAGCGGGCGCCAAACTTATGGTCCTTTCTGTTCACCGAACTGCCCGCCCCCTTCACCCGCGACTACATCGAAGGCCGCCGGGACCAGACACACTGGACCGGCACCGAATTTCTCGATCAGATCGCCAGCCGCCCAGCGCCCACCGGCCGGCAGGTGGTGGAGGTGCTGGCCGCCCGCGATTCGATGCGCGCTTCCCTGCTCCGGCAAATGCAGGAGACGCCCGTGATTCTGCACCCCGCCGCCGGCATGACCGCCTTCCCCCACCGGGCGCGGCGGTATGACACCCCCACCAAGCAGATCGGGCTGTTTGAAGGCACATTTCCATTGGTCTGGGCGAACCTGCTGGGTCTGCCATCGCTAGTGGTGCCGATGGGCGGCGCGGGCGTGCAGTTGATCGGACGGCCTTACTCGGAAGAATTGCTGCTGGCCATTGGCGAGCGGTTGGAGGCGGCGCGCTAGGGGCGCTAAGGCTGCCCCGGCGTCTGCCGGATGCGGACTTTCAAGGGGCGGGGCTTGATGTAGTGCAGTTCTAGAATGCCGCCCAGGTCGGTGCGGGCTTCGTACATCTCTTCGTCATCCGGTTCGATGTCGAAGCGGGTGTTGGGCGGTAGGCCCACCAGGAACCAGGTCTCCTCGGGCCGCTTCTCGCCTGGCTCCAAGGGCTGATCACCGCGCTCGGCGACCGAGTAGCCGGTTTCGATCTGCATCTTGGGCGCGCCCAGCACAATCGAGGCCCACCCGATCCGGATCGGCTTCTTCTGCGCCGCAATATTCACGTCAGCGCGCTTGCCTGAATCGAACACTTGCCCCTTGCCCCGGTCATAGATGAAGAACGTCGCGTCCTCTTCCCAAGTGGAGCGCAGATACAGCCGGCCGGAGCGGGCGTCGTGAAACACGTTGGGCAAATGGTGAAAGGTAATGCCCGGCTGGTAGGGGTTGGCCCACAGAAATTCGTAGACAACGCCGTAGGTGCCGCGCATCAGAAACCGGTCAAGTAGCAGCCAGCTCTGCAGGCTTTGGCTTTCCACGGCATTGTTGTCGTAGGCCACCATCACCAGTTCCGCCGCGCGGGACCGGGCCGCCAGCTTCAGATCCGGCTCACCATCGTCGGAATAGTACGGGATGCGGTACTCATTTTCGGGCCCCGGGTAGGCGGCCGGGTAATAGCTGAGCAGATGCAGAATCGGCAGATCGCGGAAGTAGCCTTGCACGGGATCACGCAGATCCAGGTTCAGGTTGTCACGGATGACAATCAACAGCTCAAACAGAGCCAGAGTATCGGGCCGCGGTACGGAGCCGCCAGTCTTGATAAACGGCACCATCGTCCCGCGCCACCAGCGGTTGACGATATCCTTCATCGTCGCCTCGCTCCAGGCCGCGTCCGCCTCGGCCATGGCTGCGGCGGCCATAGTGCGCGCCGCTGCGGAAGGGACATCCTTGGCGGTACTCAGCCGGTCCGCCGCCTGCTTGATGCGGGTGGCCAGTGCCGGCCGCCCGCACCAGTCAAACACGATCGCCATCTGCCGCAGATCATTGCCCACGGCGCGCTCCGCTTGCTCGCAGTAGGCTTTGTCGCCGGTAGTGGCTGAATAAAGCGCGAAGGCGAGCGCCGGCTCAGCCATGGGGGCCTTCCCGGAGATCAGCGTGTCAAGCTGCTGCCAGCGGATCGATTGGCGCTCCCGCTCTCGCTTCAACAGGCGCAAGCGCGCCGGCCGGAGGAACAACCGCGGAGCTTCCGTATAGACGCGGAAGTCTTCCTCCTGCCCCATCAGAAGAGCAGGCGTCAGCAATAGCCAAAATGCCCGAAGGCGGCGCAGCAGGGTCAACTCTTTCAGTCTGTCACAATCCGGGTGCCGCCACCTCCGAAGTAAAGGAGCGATTGCCGGGTTTCAGTGTAAACTCAACCGTAGCTGACTGCAAAACATCCAGCTACGGTTGGACTTCAAGGTGAGCTCGACCACGCCCCCGGCGCCCAAAGTGGGACAGTGTGTCAGGATGCCACACAAGTTGGACACCTGGACCCAGGGGGCAGTCTCCAGTTTGCAGCAAGTGCCCTGGAATGAGTGACCGAGGGGCGTTTGCATGGTTGGCCCTCAGCGTGCAATCCTAGGAAACGAATTGATGGAGTTCACTCCAAACCTGCCCTCTGTTGCAACAGGCAGGCGGTGATGGGCGAACGGGGCAGTCAACGTCTCGTGCTCGTGGGAGCGGTGGCAGTTTTACAACCGTTCGTACTTAACCGCAGGCAAGTTGCAATAGAGGGGTTTTTTTGTCACTCGTCACTTCAAGGGTAGAAAAACGACCGGTGATGGCAGGCAAGGCCTTGAAACCGGACCAACGAAATTGATCTTGCCCAGGGCTGCGAGAGCGCCGGCTGACGCGAGGGATGGCTGAAGGTAGCTTGGACGCGGGCCTTCACCACAAATTGCGCGCGGTGACGTCCGGTCCTAGAGCCCTTACGCGGGCGAACCGCATCGGAGCAGGTCCTTAAAAACCCACCAATCCCTACTCCGATGCGGTGTTTGCACCCGCCCAGTGCCCTTCCCCAAAGATCCGTTACCAGGCCAACGTGCCGGTACGAGGTTGCTCCCCGGGGTGAGGCAAGTAAACAGTGTGACACTTTTCACACCGGTAAAGTTCAACGCCAAATTCCGCGGTCACGGCCGCCGGAGCGGTAAACCATCGCTTCAGATGACCGGCACAGAGTTTGGCCTTGGCATCCATTTCAGAGCAGGCCCGCATCCGGGCCGTGCGCCGCTTCACTTTCACAGCCAACGCAACGCCCGGGATGGCACCTGCGGGAAGTTCGGCAATCAATGCGGATGGGTCAGACATAGGTCAAATCGAGGGCAGCCAACAAGTGGTCAGTGAGTGATTTCTTCGGGCGATCATGGGACCGCCCGAGTCTCCTCCACGTGCCCGAGCTTATAAGTACGGTATGTTCCGCGCCAGTCAGCACGTGACCTTCTAGAAGGCTAGCATAGCCAATGATTGACGCGCCTCCGCTGGGGTACCGGCCGTTGGGCCGTTTCTGGTGAGGTGAGTGCGCTACCCTGGTAGTTGGAGCCCGCCGGACGGGCAGCCGCTGAGGTGCAAGCCTTGGAGGAAAGTCCGGTCTCCATCGGGCGGCGTGCCGGCTAACGGCCGGGGGGGCGTTCTCAAAGGACGTTTTACGGACTAGTGCCACAGAAAATGTACCGCCCAGGCGCCTTCGGGTGTTTGGGTAAGGGTGAAAAGGTGCGGTAAGAGCGCACCGCGGACTTGGCAACAGGTCTGGCAGGGAAAACCCCACGCGGAGCAAGACCAAATAGGGGAGGAGCGGCGGCCCGTCGCGTTTCACTTCCGGGTAGGTTGCTAGAGCCGGACAGTAATGTCCGGTCGAGATGAATGGCTGCTGCTCGCTCACAAGGCGAGTACAGAAACCGGCTTACAGGCCGGCGGGCTCCACTCAGTACCTCTGAGTTGTTTTTGTTGGCGGGATTCGGGCGCCCCAAGGTGGGCGTTATCATAAGGCCATGGCGAGCTTGGCGCAACCGATTGACGCGACCGTCACGATGGTCCGCCCATCACCCTACCTCTCTGATGCGGCGTTTCTGAAATTGTGTGACCGCTGGCCGGACTACCGCCTGGAGTACGACGCTCCAGAACAGGAGGTGGTGATGGCTCCGCCCACTGAGCCCGAAACGGGCGAACGCAATAGCGAGATCACGGCTCAACTGCACGGCTGGAATCGGTCCCATCGCCGGGGACGAGTGCTCGATTCCAGTTCCGGCACACGGCTACCGAACCGCTCCATTCGAGCCGCAGACGCCTCCTGGATTGCGCGTGATCGCTTTGACCGCGCGATGGCCCAGCGCGGCGACGACACCTACCCGGTGCTCTGCCCTGACTTCGTCATTGAGCTTCGCTCGCCGTCGGACCGGCTGCCGCCACTGAAGCGCAAAATGCAGGAATGGATCGACAACGGCGCGCTGCTGGCGTGGCTGGTGGACCCAATCGACCAAACCGTCACCATCTACCGGCCGGGCACCACACCAGAGAGCCTCGCTGCACCATCATCGTTAGCAGGTGAGGGTCCAGTGGAGGGCTTCGTGCTCGACCTGACCTCGATCTGGCCTGCTAGCTGACGCGCTACGAGGGCATGTTTACACCATCACTGGCCAACGGAGCCAGGCCCGAGTGAAGCAGTGACGCCTCACACCGAGCCGCGACAGCATGGAGCGGAGTCCTGACCATTCGTTGCAGTCACGGGCATGCACCAGCCTGTTTCCGGCATCTTCGCTCACAAGTTTGCTGGCCCGGAAGCCCGCGCAGAACTATGGCTGGCTCGATGAAGGAGGGGCAGGCGGTGGCCCCAGAGGCACTCCGCTCCATTCTGTCGCGGCTCGGCGAGAGGTTACCCCTTTCGTTTGATACCGTTGCGGGCCATGGTGGAGGGAATCCCGCCGGGAACTCCCGGCTCATTCGATAACGGGCGAGTATAAACAGGCACTAGCGCCCCTTCAGCAGATCCCCCACCCGCGCCATCACCAGCTCGGCCGATTGCGTCGAGCGCACCAGCTCCTCCGCCGGCACCAGGGGTCCAAAGCGCACGATCAACCGGTCCGTCTCACTGATCGCACACGGCAGCGCGGGTAGGCCGATCTTTCCCAGGTGGGCGATCAGCCGGTCCACGCCGGGTAGCGGCTTGGTCAACTGCCCGGCCACCCCCGCCACGCCTTCCGGAAACAGGCCGATCGGCCGGGTCAGCGTGGGGGCGGCTTTCAGCAGACGGCGGATGGAAGTGGCGGTGAAGCCGGGGTTGTGTTTGGCGAAGCTGACCGGGAAGCAGTGCAGCGCGTGCGCCACTTTGGGCAGCAGAATGTCGCCGGGCGAGGGGATGGTCCAGGGTCCAAGTTTGATGGGCGGCCAGTTGGCCGTCACCACCCAATGCACGGGCGGATTGCCGGGGCCGATCACTTGGCGGACCGCTTGCGTCACGGCGCTGGCCGAATGGAGGATCCACAGCCCGTCGCGCTGGTAGTGGTTGGCAATCAGCAGAAATCGACCATCGGCGGGAATGTGTTCCAGTCCCTGATAGACCGGCGCGGGCACCATGCGAGCCACCGCCTGGGCGGAAAAGTCGTCCACGTCACGACGGGTCTTTTGGGCGATGTGCGGCGTCAGGCCAAACACCAGATCCCACGGCACAGGGTACTGAATCATGCGAGCTCCCCATTGGACGCCGGAAACGCGGCCACGGAGGCAGAATCCATCATGGCGGCCTAGGCCACCTGCAGCACTTTTACTTTGCGGCCCACGTGCACGGTATGGTCGCCGGGTTCAAGCGGATGCGTCGGGTGGCGGACCACTGCCTCGCCCACTTTCACCGCCCCTTGCTTGATCAACCCGTCGGCCTTTGAAACCGAAGCCGCCATGCCGCCCTGGACAATGGCGCGGTTCAGACGCCGGTCCGTGACGGCGACGGTCTCCGCGAAATCAGCCTCCGCATCACCGTGGAAGTCCGCGATGATGCGCTTGATCAGCTCTTCTTTGGCGGCCCGCGGATCGGACTTGCGCGCTTCAATGGCGGGCAGCGATTCGTCCGTCAGCAGCTCCCAGTAGCGCCACATCAGGTCATCAGAG
>JAPKYX010000063.1 GCA_026394075.1 Acidobacteriota bacterium | reverse complement strand
TGTCCACGCCATCCAGCAAAAAGTTGTTTGAGCCTTCACGGTTGCCATTGGCAAACAGCTCCGAACCCGGCCGCGAATCATCCGGCCGTGAACCGGACATGATCGTACCGGTGGCGTTATAGCCCACGCCCGAAACACCCGGCGACAGCGTCGCCAACTGCACAAAGTTGCGGCCATTCAGCGGCAGCTCGGTGATCTGGCGGTTCTCGATCACCTGGCCGATTGACGATGTGTCGCTATCGAGCAACGCCGGCGTGTCCTTGATCTCAATGGTTTCGGTGACGTTGCCGACTTCAAGCGAGAAATCCAGGCGCGCCACTTGGTTTACTTCAAGCGTGACGTTCTGCTGGTTGATCGGCTTAAAGCCGGTCTTCTCGACACGAATGTTGTAGCGGCCCGGCGGCAACAGCGGCACATTGAACGTGCCATCCTCACCGGAGACGGCCTCACGGGTCAGCTGCGTGTCCTGGTTGACCACGGTCAGCTTCGTGGCCGGGACGCCGGCGCCGGATTTATCAGTAGTGGTGCCACTCAACGTGGCGGCGGTTTGAGCAAACGTGGCGGCAGCAAGCACTGCGCCAATCAACAGAGATCGGAGGATATGTTTCATAGATTGCACTCTCCCTGGAGCGTTGCGGGTATCGTATCACCGTTCTTTTGACAAGTGAGGCCGGGCCCAGGGGGCGTCCCTCCAGACGTGCGACAGCCCCACGCTTGTACATGGGGCTGTCCGGCTCGAGAATTGTGCTGAGAGGGCTGACGGTGGAGTTAAAATACCCAGCCGGTCCGCATCACGAACAGGTTCGTCCGGGGCTTTAGCCCCTGCGGATTGGTGCTGGGATAGAAGCCGCGGAACGAGAAGTTGCCGCCAATTCCTTCCAGGAAGTGGCCTTCCAGCTTCACATGCCAGTGTGACGTCAGGTCAAAGCGCGTTGACACCACCGGCCCGCGAATGCCGACATCCGGGGTGAAGTCCCGCGTCCGGTTATTGATGAAGTCCGAATAATAGGAACCCACTTCCAGGCGCTTGTTGAAGCGGTAGGAACCCATCACATACCAGGACTGCGGAATCTGTACGCTGCCGGGGATCGGTGCTCCGCTGAACCGGCCGAAGCCATCATTGCGCCAGAACTCGGCCGACAGGCGAAGTCCACCCCGTTGATAGTCCGCAGAGAAGGCGTTAATCGTGTTGTCCTGGTCAGCGCGATAGGGAAGACCACCAGGAATCGGGCGTCCCCGGAACGTCAGCAAACGGGCGTTGGCGTAGCGCAGCGTGTCGAAGTAGGAATAACCCAACGTGAGGCCCGTCAACGGCGTCGCCCATTTCACATCCGCGCCCTTGGCGGACTGAGCAAAGTTGGACAGCGGAGAACCCGCGTCGCGCGAGCCATAGAAGTAACCGCCCCGCCGGTCTTCGGGCAGGCGGCCGGCCCAAAGCACGTAGCTGACCCGCCCCGCTTTCTTCAGGTTGAGCGATCCATAGAGGTCGCCGCCCACGTGGGCGATCGTGTTGGCCCGCAGATCGCTCGGATAAACCGACTGCGGCAGCAGCGCGAACGGATAGAGAAACTCCATGTCCTGCGTGTCATTGAACAGGCCGAGCGCGGTTTTCACCTTGCCCGCCCGTACGCCGAACATGTCACTAAACTTGTAGTCCGCGTAGGCCCAATCAATCTGCACCTGGCCATTGCCCAGGTCGCCGATGTTGCGGCTATAGGCCTGCGCGCCCACCCGGAGCCGGGACGTCAGCCGCGTGGCGACATTGATGCCTCCATCGGTCATCGACCAGCTGCCGTCGCGGGTGCGCATCGTCAGGAAGTTGTTCCCGCTCGAGTAAGCAAAGCCTTGTTGAAAGAATCCGTGGATTTGAACGTCCTTGCCCAGGACATTCACTTGTGCCCAAACAGATCCGGTGAGAACCGTCGCGGCCAGTGCGGTCCGCAAAAATGTCTTGTACATATACACCCTTTTTATTGATTTCTAGTTTGCTGGAGTGTTCGTTACTTGATGTTGAGTTTCTTGGCTCCGCCCGTGTTGGCGCCAGCCGCCACGTAGCCAATTGCACCCTTGTTGCCCGCCACATATGCGGCAATCGCCGCATCGGAATCCAGCGTCTTGGGCATGGATCCCTTGCCGGTAAAAACCAACGACTTGTAGTGATTCCGCAGCGCGGCGTCACTCTTGCCAACATAGGTCTTCAGGAATGCGTCGTGAATCGATCCATCTTTGGCCAGCACGGGGGTGACCGGAGAGCCATCGGACAAGGCGGTTTTGGAGCCGAGAAACACCAGCTTGACGTCATCCGCAGAGATATCGGAGGCCTTCACTCCCGGATGAGCAATGATGGCGATATCCTCAGCCCGCAAAGCGCAGGACGTCAGAAATACGAAGAGGAGGAAAAGTTTCATTTCACTTTCTTTCAACACTCACAAGATTGAGGCGGTGAGCGCGCAGGCCGGATTCACGTTCGCCACACTCAAGGTATCGGCACGGTTTCAGCTGAATAGAGAAGTGAAAGGAAAAAGTAAGTAATGTTACAAGTCGTGGCGCTTCCACTGAGTGTGGTGCACTAAAGCGCCACTAGGGAGTGAGCGGAGCAGCCGCGCGCCGGATGAAGAGCAGATAGAGGAGAACCCGGAGAAGATCTAGGGGGTCTTCAGTACTTCAGCGATCTCTTTCTCTTCGATCGCACCCTCTTTGATCACGCGCCAGTAGGGCTCCGTGATGTCAATCGTGGTGGACCCGGGCCCCGTGCAGAGGCCGCCATCCAGCACCAGATCCACCGTGCCATCCATCATGCCGAACACGTCAATACCGCTGCGACATGTAGGTTGACCCGAAAGGTTGGCGGAGGTGGCAATCAGCGGCTGGGCCAGCCAGTCAAGCAGCGCCTTCACCACCGGTGACCGCGATTGACGCAACGCCAAACGGCCCGTATGGCCTGTTACCTTCAGCGGGATATTGGGTGCCGCCGAAGTGATGATGGTCAACGGTCCCGGCCAGAAGCGCCGCGCCAGCAGCTGGAAGCGGCTGGTCATCTCGGAGACCATCTCTTCGGCCATCAGCAGATCGCTGACAAATAGCGGCAGCGAGCGCTGCGTTTCCCGCCCCTTGGCGGCAAACACGCGGCCCACCGCCGCCAGATTAAACGGATCCGCCACCAGCACATAGAGCGCGTCGGTCGGGATCGCCACCACCTTGCCTTGGCGAATCTCCGCGGCCGCGCGCTCAATGGCGCTCGATTGCGGTTGTTCCTGGTCGATCTCGATTAAGTCAGTTGCCACGGCGGGAAATTGAACCTTCTATCTTGACGCTTCGTGCGGCTTTACCGCGGGCCGATGGCGGCCGCCACTTCAATAGCCATTGAATACCGGCCAAACGGTGCGCTCAATTGTACTCCCTGCACCATCGGGCGGCACTGCTCCACCATCTCCTGGGCAATCGCGACACCCTCGGCGCGAGCCTTCTCTGCTGTATCGGCCAACCGCATCCGTTCCATATAGTGCTCCGGCACCGGTACCCGCAGCTCATTCACCATGAACTCCGCATTGCGATAGCTGGTCAGCGGCCAGATACCGGCGATCACCGGCACCTTGAAGCGCTCCACGCGTTTCATGAACGCCTCCAGCATCTGCAAGTCAAACACCGGCTGCGTCACCACATACTCAGCGCCCGCCTGCATCTTCCACTCAAACCGCCGGTGCTCTTCATCCATATTCGGAGCCCCCGGATTCGCACCCACCCCGATCAGCAAGGCCGTCTGTGAGCCCATCGGGTTGCCGCCAATGTCCAACCCATGGTTCAGGTTGTTGACGATGTTCACCAGACCAATCGAATCGACATCGAACACCGCCGTCGCATCCGGATAAGTGCCCATGCGCGGCGGGTCACCGGTGATGCAGATCAGGTTGCGGACGCCCAGCGTATGCGCGCCCAGCAGCTCACTCTGGATGCCCAGAATGTTGCGGTCCCGGCAGCAGAAGTGCAGCACTGCCTCAATCCCGGCCCGCTTCTGGATCTCCATGCAGGTGATCTGCGCCGACAACCGGGCGGAAGCGCGCGGGCCATCGGGTACGTTGATGCAATCGATCCCGGCATCCGCGCAAAGCTTGGCGCCTTCCACTTCCTTGGTGGGATCCACGCCCCGCGGCGGCAAGATCTCGACAAAGGCGACAAACTTGCCATCGGCCAGCTTCTTGCCCAAGCCGCTCTTGTCCGCCATCTCCACCTTCGGCATCGCCTTCGCGCGGGCCTGCGGAGCCTCCACCGTCACGCTCAGCTGCTTCGTCATCGGCTGCATGGAGCGGACTTCGCTGCGGATCTCCTTGATATGCGCCGGCGTCGTCCCGCAGCAGCCACCAATCAACTTCACGCCAGCTTGCAGAAACCGCCGGGCGTACTGCGCCATGTACTCTGGTGAGCTCATGTACATGTGCCGGCCTTCCACCATCACGGGCAGCCCGGCATTGGGCATGGCGCTCAACGGCTTGTTCGTAAAGTGCGCCATCTGCTCAATGGTTTCCAGCATTGGCTTCGGCCCCGTGGAGCAGTTCAGCCCGATTGCGTCCACTGGCAGTTCATCCAGCGCCCGCGTGAATACCTCGATCGGTGCGCCGCTCATCGTGCCATCGTCGTTCACCGTGACGTGAGCGATGATCACCATCTCCTCGCCCGCCGCCGCGCGGCACGCCCGCACCGCCTGCCGCACTTCATCCAGATTCCAGAACGTCTCCAGAATCAGCAGATCGACGCCGGCTTCCACCAGTGCCTCGGCCTGTTCCAAAAACGCCGCGTAGGCTTCGTCAAACGAAGTCGGCCCTAGCGGTTCAATCCGGACCCCCAGTGGACCCAGTGCCCCCGCCACGAACGCCCGGTCGCCCGCAGCCTCGCGCGCCAACTTCACGCCCGCGTGGTTGATCGCCTTCAAGTTGTGCGCTTGCCCAAACGCGCCCAGACGCACCCGGTTGGCGCCAAACGTATTGGTTTCCAGTACTTCCGCGCCCGCTTTGACGTAATCCTGGTGGACTTCCTTCACCAGGCCGGAGGATGACAGGTTCAGCTCGTCAAAGCAGCGGTTGATGAAGATGCCTTTGGTGTACAACATCGTGCCCATCGCTCCATCAGCGATCAGGACACGGCTCTGGAACTCGCGGCGGAACTCGGCAGCGCGGGATAACGAGGTTGGCAGCGGTGGAAGTACGGTTGTGGCCACGGGAAAAGTGGGGATCCTCACCCCTCCTCTAGTTTATCGTGCCAATCGCCATCGCCATGAACCGTAAACCAAACCGTTACGCCGCCTTTTGGCAGCGCGGACAAAAGTAACTGGACCGGCCGGCCTGCGCGATCCGCTCCACCGCCCGCCGGCACCGCGGGCAGGGAAGACCCTCACGGTTGTATATGGCCACGCCAAAGCCTTCACTTTCAGCAGTCGTACCGGGCATCGAATAGTGCCGGTAAGCTTCGTCGATCGCGCCGCCCAGGATCTCCCGGATCGCCCCATGGAGCGCCCGCACCTGCCGCGTCGCCAAGGCGTTCACCGGCGTGAACGGGTGCACCCGCGCGGCAAACAGCGCCTCAGCCGCCCAGATATTGCCCAACCCCACCACCTGCGCCTGGTCCAGCAGAAACACTTTGGCCGGCTTTCGGCTGCGCGCCATCCGTTCAGCAAGCCAGGCGGATGTGAACTCGTCCGACAACGGCTCCACCCCATACTGCTGGCTAAACTCCGCCAACTCTGTGGGCATAAAAATCTGCATTCGGCCAAACAGCCGCGAGTCGTCAAAAATCATCTCGCGCCCATCGTCCAGCGGAAACCACGCCCGCGTCGCCGCCGACCGCAGCGCCGCATCTCCCACATAGAGATTCCCCGTCATCCCCAAGTGGACCCGCAGCGTCAACCCGTCATCCAGCGTCACCAGCACATTCTTGGCCCGCCGCGCCGTGCCCACAACGGTCCGCCCTTTCAACTGCCGGGAAACCTTCACTGGCGCCAGCGGCCGGGTAGTCTGCGGCCGCGAAAAGTGCGCCTCCAAAATGGTCCGCCCCGCCGCCCATTCGCCCAACCGCCGCGCCACCGCATCTACTTCCGGAAGTTCAGGCATGGTAAAAAAACGTCCCCCAAAAATGCGAACGGCCCACCGGAGTGGGCCGCGCCGCGTCGATCAGATTCACATCTGGATCTGAGACTTCTTAGGCCTCCAGGATAGCACCACCCACCGCACCGCCACAGCAAAACCGACCAAGCCCCACCTCTCCAGTACAGCCCCTCGAAGCCACCAACGTCGCACCCTGAGCCGCGACCAGCAGGAGCGGGCTCTTCGCCTACCGTGTATTGTGCCGGCGTCGCGCAGGTAGCTGACCGACATTGGTATGAGGGCAATGGAGCGTTTGAAGTGCAATCCGCTCCATCGCTGTCGCGGCTCAGCGTGCGACGTTGGTGGCTTGGTGGTGGCGCACATGATCCGACGGCGGTGGCGATGGCGGAAGAGCCCGCTCCTGCGGGTCGCGGATCGGAGTGCGGCTCCGATGGCGCTCCGGCCGTCGGCTATGGTACAAACTCCCCATGCGCCAGCACTCACGCCGTGACTTTTTGCGTTTCTCCGCCGCTGCTGCGGCGCTTCCTGCGCTCCCCTCTGTCGCCGCCAAGCGCTCCGCCACCGATTGGGTGGAGTTGGGCCGTTCCGGCGTTAAAGTGACGCGCCTGGCCTTCGGTACCGGCACGCACGGTGGCCGTGTGCAGCGTGAACTCGGCCAACCGGCCTTCACCAAGCTGGTCCGCCATGCTTATGACCGCGGAGTCCGATTCTTTGAAACCGCCGACAACTATACCGGCATGCCGCAGATGCTGGCAGAAGCGCTGAAGGGCGTCCCGCGCGACAGCTACCGACTGATGACCAAGTTCAAGTGGCGCGAAGCCGACAAGCCGATGGAAACCATTGACCGGCTGCGGCGTGAAACGAATTCCGAATACTTCGACATCCTGCTGCTGCACAACGTCCGCACGCCCAACTGGCCCACCGAGCTTGAACGTCTGCGCGACGCGTTCTCAGAGGCCAAGCACAAGAAAGTGATCCTGTCGCACGGCGCTTCCTGCCATGGCCTGCTACCGCTGCGCGCCTACCCCGGCAATCAGTGGCTGGACGTCGCTCTCAACCGCGTCAACCACAACGGCACCCGCATGGACAACCTCACCGACGACGTCAAGCAGCCCGGCGAAGTGAACGAAGTGGTGGCCACCCTCAAGAAGGTCCGCAGCCAGGGCACCGGCCAGATCGGCATGAAGATCATCGGCGAAGGCGCCTTCCGCACGCCGGAAGAGCGCGACGCCTCCATCCGCTACGTCATCAAGTCCGGCTTGGTGGACGCCGTCACCATCGGGTACAAGAACACCGCCGAAATCGATGAAGCGATTGAGCGGATCAACACGCACCTGAATAGCTAAGTCCGCGCGGCCCGGACACGCGCCAGCAGCTTTCCGGTGAACGGAGTACAATCAGAAGAGCCGGGCGGGGCCCTAACCCCGCCCGTTTCGTTGAAACCCCCCATGGCATTGATTGAAGGCTGCAAGCACCAACTCCCGTTCACCATCCCGCTCGACGACGTAGCCGCCGAGATGGATCGCGTCACCGTTGACATCCAGAAGAAGGCCGCGTTACCCGGCTTCCGTCCCGGCAAAGCGCCGGTGTCGATCATCCGCACCCGCTTTGGCGCGGATATCCGGCAGAAAGTGCTGGAGAACTTGGTGCCGCGCGCGCTCAGCCAGCGCTTCAGCGACGAAAACCTGAAGGTGGTCGGCCAGCCGAACATCAAGGAACTGAAGTTTGAGCCGGATTCGCCCATCGAGTTCACGGCGGAATTCGAGATCGCCCCCGAATTCGACCTGGGTGAGTACACGGGCGTCGAAGTGGCCTACACCGAACCCGCCGCTACCGACGAAGAAGTGGAAGCGCGCCTGGAAGAGATCCGCAACCAGAAGGCTGACTTCATCAACGAAGACCCGCGTCCCGCCGCCGATGGCGACCACGCTGCCGTCTCGCTAATCTCGGTGGCCGGTGTGGAACCGCCGATGGCGAGTGACGAGATGGTGGTGGAGATCGGCGACAAAGACACGATGCCCGAATTCACCGAGCATCTCCGTGGCGTCACGCCGGGTGAGACCAAGGAATTCGACGTCACCTATCCGGAAGAGTACGGCCAGGAAAAGCTGGCCGGCAAGACGGTCCGCTTTGCGGTCACGCTGAAGCAGTTGCGCCGCAAGGAACTGCCCGAGTTGAACGACGAGTTCGCCCAGGACTTGGGCGACTTCAAGACCATCGAAGAAGTCCGCGAAGCCATCCGCACGGCCATGCTGCGCGAGAAGGAACAGGCCGCCACCGAAGCCGCCAAGACCGCCATCATCGACAAGCTGGTGGATGCGCACACCTTCCCGGTGCCGGAAGCGTTTGTCGACCGCCAGATCGAGATCCAGGCCGAAAACTACCTCCGGTCACTGGCCGCGCAGGGCGTCGACATCAACAAAGACGTCAAGCTGGACTGGAACAAGCTGAAGGAATCGCAAGGCGAACGCGCCACCCGCGACGTCCGCGGCTCACTGATTCTGGAACGCGTGGCTGATCGTGAAGCCATCGCCGCCACCAACGAAGATGTCGACAAAGAAGTGCAGCGCATGGCCCGCGCCTCCAAGGAAGCCCCGGCCGTGGTCCGAATGAAGCTGGAAAAAGAAGGTGCCCTCGGCCGTATCGCCAGCCGCATCCGCACCGAAAAGACGCTGCAATTCCTCTTCGACAAGTCCCGCAAAGTCGCCAGCTAGCGGCCGATGTAGGCCACCGTGCCGGGTGCGGTCGCGTTGATCGAATCAAGGAATTCGGAGACGACGGCCGCCACGTCCACCAACCGGTTGGATCGTGCCCGGATGACGATGATGGCAAGCCTGCGGCCGGCCAGCTTTTGCTGATACGGAATGCCTTGGTCGACCGTTAGAAACACGGCAAACTGAGAGGCTTCGGCCAAGTCCAACAGTGCTCCGTTCTTCTTCCCGGCGAATCCTGCCTGGGGGACGGTCCAGCATTCGTGAAGCGGAAGCAACTTCGCGAGCTTCCGCGGCAAGCACTCATCGAGCAGGATCTTCAATCCAGCTGTCCCACCAACAGCGATTGGGCGATCTCAAGCGCAGCGATCGCATCTTCACGTGGAACCGTGGGGAAGTCGTCCAGGAATTCGTCCAGCGTGTCTCCCCCTTCCAAGTAGTCCAGCAGTGCCCGGAATGGCACTCGGGTTCCGCGGAAGACCGGCGTTCCTCCCAGGATCTCCGGGTCTCTTACGATGATGCCTTCTGGTTGCTGCATGGACGACTCCGCTGCTCTCAGTCTAGCCAACGGCACGGCCGCCGCAGGTCACGGCGATCGTCACCGCAGTGGCGGCGTGCTGACCGGTGGCCGACGGTGCTTGGTGGCCTGCTCATAGGCGTAGGCAAACTTGAGCAGCGTTGCTTCAGCCCACGGCCGGCCGTAGATCGTCATGCCAATCGGCAGTTGTCCGCCTCGCGTGTAGCCCATCGGGAGGTTCACTGCGGGAAAGCCGGTGGTGGGCGAGAAGAACTGGCTGTTGTCGCCGTGCGGTGTGTTGAGGTCCCCGATCAGGCGCGGCGGATGGCTCCAGGTGGGGTAGACCAAGGCGTCCAGCTTCAGTGTGTCCATGGTCTTTAGCACCGCCTCACGTACTGCCTGCCGGTAGGCCTCGTCGCCCTGACAGGCGGCTGATCCGGGTGCGTTAGGCGTCGTCTTGTCGGCGCTTTCGAGCTGCCGCCGGACGGTGGGGTGGAACTTGCCGGAGGCCACAATGCCGGC
Organism: Acidobacteriota bacterium; assembly: GCA_026394075.1. Lineage (GTDB taxonomy): Bacteria > Acidobacteriota > Terriglobia > Bryobacterales > Bryobacteraceae > JAPKYZ01. Next base: position 10,550 of record JAPKYX010000063.1, on the reverse strand, counting down.
TAGATCGGCCACTGGCACTTGGTCTTTCCGTGCCGCGAGGAATCCGTTCAAGTCGTACTTGAAGCCTGCGCACGGCCCGTTGCCGGTCGTGCGCCGGAGGGCGTCAAGGCCTGCAACCTGGGCCGGGTCGACGATGGTGGCCCCGGCGCGCTTCAAGTCTTCCAGGGCGGCCATGAAGACCCGCACTACTTCCGGGTCTGCTGGCTCCCGCTCATACGCCTGATGCAGGACACCAATGACGGCACCCTTTAGACCATGGCGGTCGAGCGCGGCGCGGTAGTTTGGTGCCGGATGGGCCTTCGCCGATGCTGTAACAGCGTCATCGGGATCTTCGCCTACGATCACCTGGAAGACTCGCGCCGCATCTTCCACCGTTCGCGTCATCGGTCCCGCGATGTCGGCCAGCAGGTTCAAAGGGAAGACTCCAGCGCGGCTGGTCAGGCCCATGGTGGAGCGGATGCCCGCCAGCGCCTGGTGTGACGACGGCCCGCGGATCGAGTTGCCAGTATCGCTGCCCAGGCCCACCAGCCCTAGGCTGGCCGCCACCGCCGCGGCCGTGCCGCCACTCGATCCGGCCGTCACGCGATCGAGCGCGTAAGGGTTCTTGGTGTAGCCGGGCAGGATGGAGTTGACGGTCTCATAAGGGCTGAACGCCCACTCCGCCATGCTTGATTTGGCCAGCACCAGCGCGCCCGCTTCCTTGATCCGCCGCACCTGGAAGGCGTCTTTTCGGGGCAGGTATCCGGCAAAGACCAGGGCTCCGTTCGTGGTCTGCAGACCCTGCGTTTCGAAGTTGTCCTTCACGATCACCGGCACGCAATGTAGCGGCCCGGTCAGGCCGCCTTGGTCAAACCGCCGGTCGAGCTGATCGGCCTGGGCTTGCACCTGCGGATTGATCAGCACCAGTGAGTTGATCGCCGGGCCGTTCTTGTCGAAGGCTTCAATGCGCTTCAGGTAGAGATCCACCAAGCCTCGGCAAGTGAGCTGGCGCGCCTCAAAGGCGGCGTGAACCTGGGCGATGGTCGCCTCATGCACTTCAAACGGCGGTGGTGTTTGAGCGAGTAAGGGCAGGGAGGCAAGAAATACGCCGAGGTGAGCGCGAAGCATCTCTCGATTGTAGGGGCTTGCATGGAACAAGGGCCTGCGGCTTGCGGACAAGCGGCAGGCCCCGGTTCGTGTTGCCGTGGCGGATACGTTATCCCAGGAACCCCACATCTCGCACGGGGAAGAACTTCAGGTTGGGGAAGACCAGATCGATAGCCGCATCATTGAGGCCGAACCATTTGGCCATCGTGGCGCCGTATTGGTCCAGCGAGACGGACGGGATCAGCACGCCGCGGGTGCCGGAGTCGTTGGGGCCGCCTAAGGCCATGGGCGGGATGGCACCGTAGAGGTCGCCGCCCTTTACGGCTCCGCCGAGGACGAGGTGGTGGTTGCCCCAGCCATGGTCAGAGCCGACGCCGCTGGGTTGCAGGGAGCGGCCAAATTCGCTTTCGGTGAAGGTGGTGACTTTGTCGGCCAGGCCCAGTTCGACGGTGGCGTTGTAGAACGCGGCCATCGCCTGGGAGACTTGTTTCAGCAAGTCCCATTGCTGCCAGCTTTGCGAACTGTGGGTGTCAAAGCCGCCGAGCGAGCAGAAGAAGACCTGGCGCTTCATGCCGGTTTGGTTGCGCAGTTGGATGATCTGCGTCACCTGCTTCAACTGATCGCCCAGGCTGCCGCCGGGGAACTGGGTGGTGAGCGGCTGGCTGGACCCGGCGCTTTTGAGCATGGCGGACAATGACGCCGCATCCTGCCGCACCTGGTTCGCCGCCTGGATGACGGAGAGGCCACTGTTCATGGTGAAGATCTCCTGCATCGCCGTCGCTCGGGCGGCGCCCGCCGATGCGGGCCAGATGTTCAGACCGTAGAGGGCCGAATCGAAGCCAGGAATCAGGCTGGCGGATTGGACGACGTTACCGGCACAGAAGATCGACTGCCCCGCCATCGATAGTGAGGCTGGAAAGGTGGAGACGCCATTGGCTGGCTGCATCTGGTCCGCTACCCGTCCGGCCCAACCCGTTCCGCCGCTGCCGGTGGGGGTTCCGGTTTGCATCTGCACGATCTGGTCGGCGTGGGAGAACAGATTGGTGGGCAACGGTACGGCTGAGCCCAGGAATTGGGCTCGCGTCGTCGGCTGCACCAGCATCCCGACGTTGCCGATGACGGCCAACTTCTGCGCCGCCCACAGGTTGTGGATCGCCTGCAGACCGTTGTTGAGGCCATAGGGCGTGCCGTTCAAGGCGGTCACATCCAGCACGGGCCCGTTGTTGTCGGGCAGGGCTAGGTTGCCACGAATGGTCCGGTAGAGGTTGTACTCGCTCGATGTCCGAGGGATCACCGTGTTGTGGCCGTCATTGCCTCCGACTAGGAAGATGCAGACCAGGGCGCGATAGTCGGTGACGCCCTGCTGCGCCAGCGCATTGACCAAGCCGAACTTGGTCAGGCCGGTCGTGGCCGCCAGCGGTACCGCCGCGGCCTTCAGGAAGTGGCGGCGCGAATGTCCGATCTTTTTGTTGTTCATGGCTGTTAGTTCCTTCTCTAGTACTGGACGGCGTACTGGCCGCTGAGCACGGTCAGATACAGGGCGGTGACAACGCGCTGGTTGTTGTCGGCGGCGGTGGCCAGGGCCTTGGCGATGCTCTGCTTCATCGTGGCCGGCATGCGGCCATAGAGCAGCTTGGCGTCCACGGTGTCGATCAACGCAGTGGGGTTACCGGCGACTGCTTGGTAGGGCGTCAAGTCAATCGAGACATCGCTATTGCCCGGATTGGTCAACATCGAGTAGAACAAGTTGGCTCGCAGGACGGATTCGGTGGGTGAATAGATCTGGAACTCCGGACCGCTTAAAGAGCTGTGCGGAATCCGGTAGAGCACCGAATAGAAGGCAAAGACCGACGGTGGCGTCATGGGCATCTGGCCCATCTGGTCGAACAGATAGCTGAGCTGGATGGCCGGGTTTACTTGCCCGTTCATGTGCCGGACGAAGCTCACGAAGTGATAGTGCGGGTCCTTCAGGCGGCCGCTATCCACCGGGGCCGTATCGTTGCGCGCCTCCGGATCAAGCAGGATGGCCTTCACCACTGCCTTCAGGTCGCCGCGGACGCCTTGGCCGTTGTCGTTGAACACGGCGGCAATCCGCGCCACATAGGCGCCGGAGGGATTGCTGGTTACAAGATCACGGATCAGGCGGAGAGCGATGAACGGGCCGAGATTCTGATGAGCGAAGATGCAATCAAGCGCCCGGTTGGTCTCGACGGCTACGGTTAAGCCCGCCGGAATCGAGCAGCCCAAGAAGCTTTTCGCGGTGGTGTCGTGGTTGTTCTCGCGCGGCTCCATGTTGGCGGAGAAGTCTTCCCAATTGTTGGCGCGTGGTGTGGCCCCCGGAGCGGTGGGATAGGTCCAGCCCGTCAGCGAGCGCGCCAGCTGAGCAACGTCAGCCTGCGTGTAGCTGGGCGAGTTGGGCACCAGCGTGCCATCGGGATTCAGCTTGTTCAGCCCGATGGAGAACAGCTGCAGGAGCTCACGCGGGTAGTTCTCGTTGGCGCCGGAGCCGACGCCCGGCTTCATGCTGTTAGCCAGGTCCAGATACTTGCCCATCTGCGGGCTGATCGTGATCTCAGCCAACAGCTGCCGGTAGTTGCCAAAGGCGTTGCGGGACAGCGTCTGGTAGTAGGGCAATATCTCATTGGGGTAGATGTTCTTGTTGCCGGAGATGACGATGATCTTGGCCAGGGCCGCCACCACGCGCTGCCGCAGTTGGTCGGGTGAGTGCGCCAAGCGCCATAGCCAGTTGGCTCGGGCGGTGGCCATGTCGGCGGGGACATTGAAGGGCGTCTCGGCCATGGCCAACTGCTGGTCGATCCAGGCGCTGTAGCCCAACTGGCCGACCTGTTGCAGATCACTGGCCGTGGGTCCAAAGGCCGCCTGTTCCAGGAACCGGGCGTGGCTCAAGTTGGGCAGGGCGACGGGGGCCGGGGCTTGGATGGTGACACTGGCGGCGGCCTGCGCACCGGCTGAGGCCACACTGGTTGCAGTGATGGTGACGACGCTGGGCGTGGGCCTTGCGGCGGGGGCAGTGTAGATCCCGCTGGAGCCGATCGTGCCCACGGTGGCATTGCCGCCGGCGATGCCATTGACGGACCAGGTGACCGCGGAATTGGGGGCATTGGTCACAGTGGCGGTAAAGGCTTGCGTGTTGCCGGTGCTGATGGTGACCGTGGCCGGTGACACCGACACCGTCACCGGAGGTCCGGCGGACAAGGTCACCGTGGCATCGGCGAAGGCGGACGTGGAGGCGACGCTGGTGGCGCGCACCGTCACGGTCGAGGGCGTGGGCAGCGCGGCGGGTGCCGCATAGAGGCCGGTGGCTGAAATCGTGCCAACGGTCGAGTTGCCGCCGCTGAGGCCGTTCACCGTCCAGTTGACCGCCATGTTGGTGGAGTTGGCGACGGTGGCGGCAAACTGGCGCGTGCCACCCAGGCTGACGGCGGAGGAGGTGGGGGTAATCGTCACCGAAACCGGCGGGCCGGAACTTAGCGTGACGCTGGCGGAACCGGTGGCAGTGGCGGAAGCCAGGCTGGTGGCCTGCACGGTGACGGTGGCGGGACTGGGCAGCAACGTAGAGCCCGGCGGGCGAGATGGTTCCCACCATGGCGTTGCCTCCGGCCAGGCCATTCACTGACCAACTGACTCCAGTGTTGCTTGAGTTGGCCACCACGACGGTGAACTGCCGCGTCGCGCCCAGGCTGAGCGAGGCCGTGGCCGGTGAAACCGTCACCTTGACGGCGGGCGGAGCGGTGATGGTGACGGTAATGGGATCGCTCTTGACCGCGCCGGGCGCCGGTTGCGCCGCCCGCAACACTGCTTTGCCCACCATTGCGGCAGGGATCGTCGTCCGGATGCGGATGCTGGTGGGTGAGACGTACGTGGTGGGCAGCGGTACGTCGTTCAGCGTCATCACGGTGGTCGGCAAGAAGTTGCTGCCGTTGATGCTCAAGTTCACTTCTCCAGCGGGGAACGTCGAAGGCGAACTGCTCCAAACCCAGGGCACCAGCTGCGTGATGGTGATGGTCCCGCTGCCGACTTTGGCCGGGTAGGCTGTGCTGGTGGCCTTCACGGTGATCGTGTTCGCCATCGGCGGCACGGCGGGAGCGGTATAGGCTCCGGCGGGTGTAATCGTACCGTAAGTGGCATTCCCACCCACGATGTCATTAATTGACCATTGAATAGTGTTTGGTGAAAGCGGCACGTAGGCAGTTAAGTTCCGTGTGGTGCCGATGGCGATGGTCGCGGGGCCTGGGTAGACCGTAATGGTCTGTGCTGTCAATGCGTTAGCGCCCAGAAGGGCCAGTAATGGCAGCAAGTAGCGTCTGGATAACAAGGGTAAGTACCTCACCTTTTCGCGTAGCGTAAATGGGGCGGCCATTTCAGTCACGCACCAGCATATTCCGCCCCATCAAAAGGGGATACCCCCAGAACCCCTTGATGGAAGGTGGGGTATGGCTGAGTTCGGCGAGGTCAAAACCAGGGGCCGGAGCGGACGGAAGTGCTTACTGGCGCCCCGTTCGGGACCTGGTGGCTGGTCTGATGGGTGCGGAGGCCGGATAGCACCCGGAGCGGCATGCATCGCTGCAATACTTCACTTCATCCCAGCATCGTTCCCACTTCTTGCGCCAGGTGAAAGGGCGGCCACAGTGGGCGCAGGTTTTCGACGGCAGATGCTGTTTCTTGACGCCTCGCACCTGCTTAAGATGCCGGTGGCGAGGCCAGCGATGGCTGATGATCAGGCCGTCAAGGCAGGTACTGCGAGGCCAGGCGGAGAAACTCCTCCGTCTGCGCCGCAGCCCAACCCGGAGGACGGTTGAGGCTGGCGGCCAACTCTTCCGCCACCCGAGGGGCTGCGGCCATCGCCTGCCGCGCGTTCAGGAACAGCGTGCGCTCGCGCCGTGCCAGCACATCTTCGACGGTGCGGGCCATTTGCCCGACATAGTCATCGCCGGTATCGGCGTGGATGGCGAGATTGGCGGTGATGCAGTCGCGTTCCGGCAAGCGGGCGAGCGTGGCTGCTTGATTGACGCAGTCTTCGGCCATGTGGCGGTAGGTGGTCCATTTGCCGCCGGTAATGGTGAGCAGGCCGTTTTGATCGATGTGGATGGTGTGGTCCCGCGAGAGGGCGGAGGTGTTCTTGGCATCGCCGGAGCGCACCAGTGGCCGGATGCCGACGAAGACACTGAGGATGTCATCGCGTGACGGCGCGTGGTCCAGATACTGCCCGGCCGTTTCGAGGATGAAGGCGATCTCTTCTTCTTTCGCGCGCGGTTCCGGCACGGCTTCCGGAATGGACGTGTCCGTGGTGCCCACCAGTGTGTGCCCCAGCCAGGGAATGGCGAACATCACGCGGCCGTCACTCGTGTGCGGCACCATGATCGCCGTGTCACCGGGCAGGAAGCTGCGGTCGAAGACGAGGTGGATGCCCTGGCTGGGCGCGATCATCGTCTTAACGCCCGCATCGGCCAACTGCCGCACCTGATCGCAGAACGGGCCGGCGGCGTTGATCACCACCTTGCCGGCGCAAGAGAACATCTCGCCCGTTTCTTCGTCTCGCGCGGTGATGCCGTCGATGAAGCCATCGGCTCCGGCATGGAAGCCCGTGGCGGCCACATAGTTCAGCACCGTCGCGCCGCGATCCTTGGCCGTCAACAGAATGTGGATCAGCAGCCGGGCATCGTCAAACTGGCCGTCGTAATAAACAACGCCGCCACGGAGGCCGTCGGGCTTCAGCGTCGGAATGCGCGCCAGCGTTTCGTCCAGCGAAAGAATCTTCGATTCGCCAAACCCGTAGCGCCCGGCGAGCAGGTCGTAGAGCTTCAAGCCCAAGCCATAGAACGGCGCTTCCCACCAGTCATAGTTGGGCACGACAAACGCCAGGTCCGTGACAAACTGCGGGGCGTTCTGCCGCATCCGGCCGCGCTCTTTCAGCGCTTCCATGACGAGCGAGATGTTGCCTTGTTCCAGGTAGCGGACGCCGCCATGGACCAGCTTGGTGGACCGGCTGGAGGTGCCTTTGCCGAAGTCGCTGCGCTCCACCAGCAGAACTTCATAGCCGCGCGCGGCCGCATCGAGAGCGATGCCCGCACCGGTGGCTCCACCGCCGATGATGATCATGTCCCACGGGTCACGCCGGGTGCGGATGCGCTCCAGCGCTTGCTCGCGAGTGTGCGGGCGGGCCACCTACTTGGCCCAACCCTTGGTCCGCGCCACGGCCTCATTCCAACGTTCGCGCTGAGCCGACGCATCAGCCCCCGGCAGGAAGCGGCGGTCGATCTGCCATTGTGCGGCCAGATCCTCCCGGCTCTTCCAGAAGCCTGTCGCGAGTCCCGCCAGATACGCCGCGCCCAGCGCCGTCGTCTCCGTCATCTTGGGTCGCACGACGGGCACTTGCAGCAGGTCGGCCTGGAATTGCAGCAGCGCATTGTTGCTGGCCGCACCGCCATCGACGCGCAGTTCCGTCAGCGGCGGACCGCCATCAGCCCGCATGGCATCGAGCAAGTCTGCCACTTGGAAGGCAATCGCCTCCACCGCCGCGCGAGCAATATGGGCTGACGTGGTGCCGCGCGTCAGGCCGAACATCGCACCGCGAGCATAGGGGTCCCAGTGCGGTGCGCCCAGTCCGGCAAAGGCGGGGACGAGATAGACGCCGCCCGAATCGGGCACGGAGGCCGCCAGTGGTTCGACGTCGGATGATTTGGCGATCAACCCCAAGCCATCGCGCAACCACTGCACCACCGCGCCGCCAATGAAGACGCTGCCTTCCAGCGCATACTCCAGCTTGCCGCCGATCTGCCAGGCCACCGTGGTCAGCAACCGGTTCTGTGACGCGATCGGGGTTGCGCCAATGTTCTCGAGCATGAAGCAGCCGGTGCCGTAGGTATTCTTCGTCAACCCCGGGGTCCAGCAGGCTTGCCCGAACAGGGCCGCTTGCTGGTCACCCGCGACGCCCGCAATCGGAATGCCTTCCAAACCCGCCACCGTGGCGACGCCATAAATTTCGCTCGACCCGCGCACTTCCGGCAGCACCGTGCGGGGTATGCCGAAGATCGAAAGCAGTTCGTCATCCCAAGTGCCCGTGTGGATGTTGTAGAGCATCGTGCGCGAGGCATTGCTCGCGTCCGTCACATGCAGCCGCCCGCCGGTGAGCTTGTAGATCAGCCAGGTGTCGATGGTGCCGAAGGCCAGGTTTGAGCCGGGGTGGCGTTCCAGGATCCAAGCCAGTTTGGAGGCCGAGAAATAAGGGTCCGGGATCAGGCCGGTCTTGGCCGTGATGGTGCTGGCGACGGCTGGATCAAAGTTGGCGGCGGTGCGCCGGTCCTGCCAGACGATGGCATTCATCACGGGCTGGCCGGTGGCCCGGTCCCAGACCACCGTGGTCTCGCGCTGGTTGGTGATGCCGATGGCGGTGATGTCGCGCGGCGTCAACTGCGCCTTGGCCAGCGCCTCGGCGGCGACAGCGAGTTGCGTGCTCCAGATCTCGTTCGGGTCATGCTCCACCCAGCCGGGCTGCGGGTAGATTTGCGCAAACTCGCGCTGCGCGACCGAGCGCACGGAGCCGTCATGGTCAATCACGAGTGCACGGGAACTGGTCGTGCCTTGATCGAGGGCAAGGATCATGTATCGAGCTTACTCTCGCGGCTTGGTATGGCGCTGAAGTTGAATCGCGACGCTGGGCGCGATCTCCCCGGCTCATCGCAGCTGCGATCAGCGTCGGGTATGCTCAAACTTATGGCGCAAGCGAATTCGAACATTCAGGTGGCCTGCATTGGCTTCGGGATCATGGGGCAGGGGGATTGCCGGACGGCGAGTTCGCTGCCTGGGGTGAAGATCGCCGCAGTCTGCGATGTGTATGACGGGCGGTTGAAGAAGGCCAATGAAGTTTACGGCGCTGGTACTTTCACCACGCGGGAGTACGAAGAGGTGCTGTCGCGCAAGGACATTGATGCCGTCATCATCGCCACGCCGGACCACTGGCATGCTCGGATGTCGATTGATGCCATGGAGGCGGGCAAGGACGTTTATTGCCAGAAGCCGATGGTGCAGAAGGTGGAGGAAGGCTTGGGTGTCGTCGATACGTGGCGGCGCACCAAGCGCATCTTCCAGGTGGGCAGCCAGCGGGTGTCGAGCGTGCTCTACGCCAAGGCGCGGGAGGTGATCCGGTCCGGCGTTTTGGGCAAGATCCACATGGTGGAATCGTATCTGGACCGCAACTCCGCGCTGGGGGCGTGGCAGTATTCGATTCCTCCGGATGCGTCGCCGGAATCGATCGATTGGAAGCGGTTTTTGGGCCAGGCGCCGCCGCGCAACTTTGACCCGATTCGGCTGTTCCGCTGGCGCAACTATCAGGACTACGGCACGGGCGTGGCGGGCGACTTGTTTGTCCATCTGATCAGCGGCATCCATTTTGTGATGGATTCGATGGGGCCGACGCGGATTGTCACCATGGGCGGCCTGCACTACTGGCTGGATGGCCGCGATGTGCCGGACATCATGATGGGCATGTACGAGTACCCGGAGACGAAGACGCATGCCGCGTTTGAAATGAGCCTGCGGTGCAACTTTGAGGCGGGCGGCGGCGATGGTCAGGGTTTCCGGTTTATTGGCACTGACGGTGTGCTGAGCCTGAACGTCGGCAGCGGCTTCACCATCTCGCGCAAACCCAAGGATCGTGAGCCGGGCAACACGTTTGGGACGTTCGACAAGGAGAATCAGGAGAAGGGGCAGGCCGCGTATCGCCAAAAGTACCCGCCGCAACGGCCGACGACGGCGATGATGCAGGGTGTGAGCGAAGAGCGCTACACGCTTCCGGCCGGTTATGCCGAGCAGACTGCACATCACCAGAATTTCTTTGACGCTGTGCGCAGCCGCCAGCAGGTGGTGGAGAACGCCGAATTCGGCTTCCGCGCGGCGGCTCCGGCGTTGCTGTCAAACACCAGCTTCTTTGAGAAGAAGATCTGTTTGTGGGATCCGGAAGCGATGCGGGTGAAGGGGTAGGCTTCCCGGGCGGCTGGTTAGCGACGTGCTCGCCAAACGGTTGATCCCATGGTGTCGAAGTGATGGTCGAAGGTCCACACCGGTAGGCGGAGACGCTCACTCAGTGCCGCAACCGTTGCGTCGGCCAGGGAGATGTCCTGGTCAGGGTAGGCTTTGAGTGTTTCCAACGCCGCAAGGTAGTCGGTGTATTCGGGGTTCAGCAACGTCGCCCCGCTGCGGATCTCGTCGAGCCAGGCAAGTGCGTATGTGTGACCTAACCGCCGGCTGATCAGGTTGTGTGCTTCCATTAGGGCGGTGAGGGGGATCATCACTAATCGCCTTCTGTGGATGATGTCCGCCAATTCCTGATGGGACCGCTGATGGAATTGGTCCGAGGGGTCCGCCAGCGCATATAGAGGGCCCGTGTCAGCCAATACCCCGCCGGTCATGAGCCGGCCAGATACTCGTCGTGACGCTGGCTGATG
>JAPKYX010000191.1 GCA_026394075.1 Acidobacteriota bacterium | reverse complement strand
TTTCCGCCACGCCCAACCTGGTGACGACGTTCCCGGTGTGGAATGATCCGGCCACCTGGAACCTGAACGCGGTATCGCCACTGGTTTCCACCTACACGCAGGGTTTCGGCAACTTCCTGTTCTCCATCCCGCGCAATATCGTCGGATTCTGGATGCAGGACGATTGGAAGGCGACGCGACGGCTGACCTTCAACCTGGGCCTCCGCTACGACAACGACCTGGGCATCTGGTCCACGCCGGCGCTGAAAAGCGGCGTCATTCCGACACGTGGCGGCGATGGCAACAACATCTCACCTCGTGTGGGCTTTGCCTGGGACGTGACCGGCAGCCGCAAGACGGTAATCCGTGGCGGCGCGGGGCTGTACTTCGCCGACATCCAGGCCAACCAGGTGATCAACCAGTCCATCTTCAACGGCGAAAGCTCCCTGCAGGTTTCGGTGAGCAAGGTAGGCAACCAGAACATCGACCTCAACCGTCCGTTTGGCACCACCACGGGCGCGGACTTTCTAAGCGGCAAGGTGCCGGTGCTGACCCAGAATCTGCAACTGCTGGGCCAGCCCGCGATCACCCCGTATTCGTTCCAGGCCTCGATGGGCATGGAGCGGACCATTGGCAAGGACTGGACGTTCTCCGGTGATTTTGTCTACTGGCGCGTCTACCGCGAATGGATCCGCACTGACGGCAATCTCCGCTTCAACCCGGCCACGGGCTTTAACGCCAACCCCAACACTGCAGGACGGCCGGATTCGCGCTTTGCTCCCGTGCAACTGTTCGTGACGCCCACCGGCGTCGGTGCCATCTACTACGGCTTCCAGATGGAAGTGCAGCGGCGGTTCGGGTCACGTTACCAGACCGGGCTTTCCTACACGGCTTCCAAGCTCCGGGATTCGTCCACCGGCCCGTTCTTCTACCCGAACAATCAGTATGATCTGGCCGATGAGTGGGGTCCGTCGCTCGACGATCAGCGGCATACGCTGAACTTCAACGGCAGCGTGAACTTGCCGTGGGGCATCCAGTCCAGCCTGTTCTACCACTACGGCTCCGGCGCGGCGTTCTCCTCGCTCAGCCCCACCAACCCGTTCAGCTACACGGGCACCAACTCCCGGACCTTCCTCACCGGCACGCGGACCTTTGTGGGCGCGGAGTTCCTGAAACCCTCCATCGCTCCGGGCTACACGACGGTGGCGCGCAATTCGCTGCGCGGCCAGCCGATCAACCGCATCGACTTCCGGCTGTCGAAGGCCGTGGCGATCAAGGAGAAGTGGCGCGTCACGGGCATCTTTGAGGCGTTCAACTTGATCAACGCCCAAAACTACGGCAACTACGTCAGCAACATCGGCTTGGCCACCTATGGCCGGCCAGTGCAGAACACGAATCTGGCGTATGCGGCGCGCATGCTGCAGTTCGCGGCCCGGTTCGACTTCTAGAGCCGTGGCGCGGTCTGTCACCATATGGCTGTGAGACGACTCTGGGTAGCATTGCTGGCTGTCACCGGGTGGGCTGCGGATGCGTGGCTCACTAAGGTGGCACCAGCGATGCTGCCAGCCGAGCGGAAGGCTTATCTGGCGCTGTCGAGCGTTGAGGAGCGGCAGAACTTCCAGCGGCTCTTCTGGACCGGCAAAGCCGTCACGGAGCCGGAGTTTCTGTCGCGGCTGGGCTATATCGACAGCCACTACGGCAGCGGCCAGACCGGCTCCGGCGCCAACACGGACCAGGGCCGGATGTATCTGGCGCTCGGCGCACCCACCGCGGTCCACCGGACGCCCTCCAGCCGGATCTTCTATGAGACCGAGATCTGGTTCTACGACTACGCCCCGCAGACCGGCTACCGCTCCCGCCTGCAGTTCCTTTTTTTCCGCCCGCGCAACATTGGCGACTTCAAGCTCTATTCGCCGATGATCAACACCATCCGCGCGCTGTTGGTGCCGCAATCGGGAACCCGCAGCATGTTCGGCATCAACGACGTCATCACGCCGCAGGATGTGCGGACGCGGATGAACGTCTCACCCGCTGAAGACGAGGTATTGGAGGCCGCCCTCGGCGTCGCCAAAGGCATCACCGGCGTCGGCAATAGCGAGATCCTGTCGCGCGCCATGTCCCCCGCCGAAATGCTGCGCCGTGACCCGAAGGCGGTGGTGAAATCCACCTTCAGCGTCGCCGAGCAGCCCGACGTCCGCATCATCCAGTTCTGGGTGGACTCGACCATCCCGGTCACCGATGTGCAGCTCCGCACCCGCGCCGTCTCCTCGCTCGGTGTGACCATTGAGCGCCGCAGCCAAGCCGTGGACCGCAGCGAGATCCCACTGGGCTACAAAGAACCGCGCCCAGTGCTGTTCACCCAACGCTTCTTCCTCCCGCCCGGCAGCTACTCGCTGATCGTCGAAGTAGACGGCCGCCGGATGACGATGCCGTTCCGCGTCGCCGACGACCCCACCCACGCCATGACCGGAGAAGCCTTCGAGGAGCGCCCCGGAGAAACCAAAATCAGCCTAACCCCCGACCCTCGCGGCGAAATGGCCAAGGAAGCCCTGGCGCGGCTGAAGGGGAACTAGCTAAGCCTGAGCACTCGGCCGGGTTCAATGGAGCTCAAACACCGGAGTATCGAGGGCACCAGAGGTTTCAAGTCCACCAGACGGTTGGTAGGGGCACACAGGATGAGGATTGAAATCCGCCGGCCATCGAGATTTTGCTGATAGGGGATCTCTTGGTCAGTGGTGATCAACACCTCGAAACCGGCAGCCTCTGAAGCCGCCAGGAGAGCACCGTTCTTTAATCCTGCCAACTTCGCGTAAGCCGCCGTTTGGCAGTCGTGTTCAGGAAACATCAGCCGCAGCCGTTGGTCAACGCACTCATCCAGGAGGATTTTCATCGGACGAGTGGCGCCTCACACCTGCGCCAGACGAAGTTCCTTGCACTCTTCCAGCACCTGGATCGCAAGCTCTCGCCGAATGGTCGGGAAGCCTTCGAGAAACTCATCCAGTGATTCGCCGTTCTCAATGTAGTCGAACAGGGTCTGCACAGGAACGCGGGTACCCCGGAACACGGGCGTTCCGTGCATCACTTCGGGGTCGCGGGTAATGGCTTCGTGCATGGTTTTATTGTCGCTTAGATCCGGCAGTGGAGCTCGATCAAAGCCATCAAGGAACTAAATCAGCCTTCCCAGTCGGGCCGAAATGGCCCAGGAATCACTGGCGCGGCTGAAGGGGAATCAGCAGCCCTTCTAGTCGGCACCTTAGATTGGGCTGGCTTGGAGGACGATCGTCACAGATCGAGTCTCGCCGGTGATCTCGACACTCGCTGTGCCCACAAAGTGCGCGTCGCCCCGGTAACTGCTGGCACGCGCGGTATAGGTCTCACCAAGATAGACGGGTACAGAGATCTCGCCAGTGGTGTCCGTTGGCGTAGTCGACACAAAACGTTGGACGCCCTGCAGGTTATCCAGCCGCACCTGGGCGCCTGGATACGGTGCACCTTCCGGGCTGAGTACCTTAACTAGCAGGGTGGCGGGTGCGCGGGGCGGCGGCAGCACAAGGTCAATTCCTTCGGCCGATCCAACTTCTGCCAATTCGACACGACCTCCATTTGAGTACAGGGTCGGTGAGAAGGCATTGCTGTCATGAAAGCTTTCTGCGTTGACGCCAACAACGAAGGCGCCGCGCGGGAGGGGAGTCAGAGTGTACGTTCCATCCGCGGCAGTCACAGTGGTGCGAAGTGGACTTGGCTCCCGCTGCTGATACTGGTCCATTCCAAACGCCTGGACGGTCACGCCGCTCAATGGCTTTCCCTGGCGATCTCGAACCGTCCCTTTGATGATTCCAGCGGGCCACAAGGCGAGGTCCCAGACAGCACAAAGCCGGTTCGCGACCGCGACTGTGCCAGCATACTTCTCGTCCTCCGGTTGTTTTGTGACCGGATTGATACGCAGTATCCCGTCGAACCTACGGTTGAACTGACGATCTGGCAAATAGCCATCCCTGGAAACCTTGAGCTCGTAGATACCAGGAGGCATGCCCGTTATGACATAGCGGCCCATTCCATCTGAGAGAGCTTCAAAGCGCCCGCTAGGCGATTCAGCAACCACTAGGGCGCCAGAGACCATGCCGGCTTGATGGTACTTCTCTATAGTCTTCAATACCCTGCCAACGATTCGGAGACTACCGCCCATCAGTTGACTCCGCATCGCCTCAAGGATGTACTCGTTATTGGTGAGCTCAAATGATCTGGTGCACGAGTAGACACTGTACTTCGGCCCGTCAGTGACAATGACGTACCGTTCGCCGGCTTTGAGCCGGTAGTAGCAGCTGGTACCGGCTGAGGTATCGATTTCCGCCTCGAGCTGGCCCGCAGGGACATTCTGTAACGCCTCCTCTATGGCCACGCGCGCCGGGCCCGTCCCCCAACCCTCGCCGCTGTCACGCAGAACGCGGGCCACAAAGATCACCGACTTGCCGCCTATCTCACGGCATGGGTTTGATCCGCTAAAGCAACCGCACGCGAGCATTGAGGCCGCGGATAGAAGTAGTGGCAGGAACAACCGCAGGGTTACTAGAACCATGACATTCAGACTCACTGAATGGCCGAAAAGTTCCGGCTTAGTGGCACTCGTCTACCTCTTCAGCGCCAGCGTCAACCCATCCCCGATCGGGTGCAGGCAGCTCCAGACTCGCTCGTCTTGGGCGACGAAGCGATTGACTTCGCGGAGGGCGACGGTGTCCGGGTCATCCGAGTGTTCCTCCAGAATCCGGCCGGACCAGAGGGTGTTGTCGATGGCGATCAGGCCGCCGGGGC
>JAPKYX010000271.1 GCA_026394075.1 Acidobacteriota bacterium | reverse complement strand
TCCGCCGCCGTCGACGGTCCGGAAAAGTTTACCGTCCCGGATTTCCAGCGTCGTCAGCAGGTCGGTGGCCTCGCTCCACCGCCGGGTAGCGGCAGGAGCGGCGTCAGCCACCCGCGCCCAGCCGTCCCGCTGCCATTCAAAAATGGTTTGGCGCGAAGCGATGCGCAGCGGGCGGGTGCCGACAATTCGTTCGGCGGGCAGATTGGGGAGCGTCGAGTTCAAGCCCGCCCAGGTCCGGCCGCCATCGAGCGAGCGCCAGACACCGTCCTGGTCCACTTCCACCAGTTCCTGCTCACCGCGCAAAGTGGTGCCTGTGGCACTGAGCGGGGCTTTTACGCGGGTGGGCTGCCAGTTCTCAAAGTCCGTAGTGAGGAAGACATTGCCGGAGGCCGTCTGCACGGCCAGCGCCTCGCCTTGAAACCAGACCCGATCCACCGGCCCGGTGGCCAATTCGCCCGCGCGAGTTCGGATAGCGGCATTGCCGATGCGCCGCCAGTCGAGCGGAACGTCCTGCGCCAGGGCGATGGACTGCGCCACGGCAGCAACGGCGGTGGCGGCAAGAACCAAGCGGATTGTGGCAGTGCGACACATCGCTAGCGTCCATTGTATCCTGGTAGGTGTAGTAGTCCTGACGCCGGATCCAGCACTTGGCGGAGGGCCCCTGACTTGCTTTGCAATTTGGGGTACACTCTGGTTTCCGCCGGAGTGGTGGCGGTTGGACGGGCTTGAAGAGTTGTACTGGCCTTAAGATGATGAGTCGGCTTCATAAACACTTATCGGCGGCGCTACTGGTAATGGTTACAGCGCCCGTTTTGTGTCTGGCGCAGCTGGACTCTCTTGAAGCGGCCAAAGTATTGACAGTGCAAGGCAATGTCTCAGTGGTCCGCGACACACAGGCCTGGGCCGTGATGCCGGGAATGACGTTGCAGCCGCGACAGGAAGTCATCACCGGGGCAGACGGCTACGCGCTGCTGCAGGTTGCTGACGGCAGCCAGTTTGAAGTTTTCCCGAACAGCCGCTTCGTTTTCCGGCAGAATGCCGGGTCGTTGCGGGAGCTGCTGGATCTCTGGATTGGCCGCGTCAAGGTGCACATCCAGAAAATGAACGGCCAACCGAATCCCAACCGGGTTCGGACGCCAACCGCGGTGATCTCGGTGCGCGGCACCATTTTCGACGTCACGGTTGAAGATGATGGCGACGTCACCCTGGTGTACGTGGAAGAAGGCCAAGTGGCGGTGCAACACGCCATCCTGCCCTATACCGAATCGAAGCTGCTGAACGCAGGCGAATACCTGCGGGTCTACAAGAACGCTCCGCTGGCAGTGCGCCGCGTCGATCGCGGATTGGTGTTGCAACGCAGTCTGCGGGTGCTCTCCGATGTTCTGGTGATGCGCGGCCCGCGTCTGGGTACGGGCGGCTCCGCTGGCGGTGCCGGTTCGGCTGGCGGAAGCGTCGGGCTTCCCGGCGATACGGCGTCCACCACACCTCCGCCTCCACCGCCTCCTCCCCCACCGGGTGGCAATTAGAGCTTGAGGGGCTGCGCATGCTGTCCCTAGCGGTGGTTCTGCTCCTCGCCCAAGCGGCCTCAAATCCGGCGGCTTCCACTCCCGCGCCGGGTGCGCAGGGGGAATGGGATCTCCGGCGCGATCTTCCTCGATTACCCGCGCAAGTCAAGCAGCTGCTGCCATTGCTGAAGCAGTTGAACCCCAAGGAATGGATCGCCAAAGGGGCCTCGGAGATCTACCTCCAGCAGTGGGAGTCCGTCCAGAAGGAAGTGGGCTACCTGGAGCAGTCCGCTCAGACGTTGGAGCGACAACCGGAGCGCCTGACGCTGGCCCTGGAAACGTTCTTCCGCCTGCAGGCCATTGAAACGCGGATGGGGAACCTGGTGGAAGCGGTACGTAAGTATCAGAACCCGGCGCTGGCCGATCTGCTGCAGTCCTTGACGGCGGAACATTTGAGCGTCAAGGTAGGCTTGCAGCAGTATGTCGCCGAAGTGGCGGCTCAACGGGAGGCAGAATGGAAAGTGATGGAGAGCGAGGCCCAGCGGTGCCGGACCCAGTTGACCGCCCCGACGCCGCGGAAGACACCGTGAGCACCCTGGCTGCTGCCGCGCCGCCCGTTCCGGTGCTCAGTTTCCGCTGCTCCATCTGCCGGGAGCCATCGGGCGAGATTTGCGTCTGGTGCACCAAGGACGCTTGTGCCCTGCACCTGTGCGAGAGTTGCCACCGCTGCAGCGACTGCTGCCTGTGCCGTCAGCACGACCAACGACGCTAGATCTCACCGGTTCTTGACCCCAGTTTGCGACGAGCCGCGGTTTAGCTTGCCTTATTGTCGATAGTGAGTTATCACTATTGATATGTCGCCCTCGCTGCAAGAACCCACTTCTTTGGCCGCCAAGCTCCCCGTCACCGTCCTGTCCGGCTTTCTCGGGGCGGGCAAGAGCACGCTTCTAAACCACGTTCTGAACAATCGCGAAGGCCTGCGCGTCGCGGTGATCGTGAATGACATGAGCGAGGTGAACATCGACTCGCGTCTGGTGGAGCAAAACTCTGCCCTCAACCGCGTGGATGAAAAACTGGTGGAGATGTCCAACGGCTGCATCTGCTGCACGCTCCGCGAGGATCTGCTGCTGGAAGTGGCGAAGCTGGCCCAGGAGCGCCGCTTTGACTATCTGCTGATTGAATCCACCGGCATTTCGGAGCCGATGCCCGTGGCGGCCACTTTCAGTTTTGTGGACGAACAGGGCGGCTCACTGGCTGACGTGGCTCAACTGGACACGATGGTCACCGTGGTGGACGGCGAAAAGTTCCTGGAAGACTACGAATCGCTGGACTCGCTGATGGACCGCCGCATGGAGCTCAGCGAAGACGATGAACGCAACATCGCCGACCTGCTGATCGACCAGATTGAATTCGCCAACGTGCTGGTGATCAACAAAACCGACCGGATGTCGGACGAGGAGCGCGCGCGCCTGCGCTTGATCTTGAGCCGCCTCAACCCGGAGGCTCGCCAGGTGGAGGTGGAGTTTGGGCGCGTGGCCATGCGGGAGATCCTCTACACCCGCTTGTTCGATGAGGCCAAGGCGTCCAGCGCCGCCGGTTGGCTGAAGGAACTGCAAGGCTTCGGCCAGCATACGCCGGAGTCGGAAGAATATGGCATTTCCAGCTTCGTCTACCGCGCCCGGCGGCCCTTCCATCCCCGACGCCTATGGGATGTCCTGGACGAGGGCTGGGCGGGCGTGTTGCGGGCCAAGGGCTTTATGTGGCTGGCCACCAAGCACGACCTGATCGGCGTCTATTCTCAGGCCGGCAACTGCGTCACGCTAGAGCCGGAGCGGCCCTGGTATGCCGCCGTTCCCCAGGAGGAATGGCCCGAGGATGAACAGTCCATCCAGTCGATCCGGCGCCTATGGCAGGAACCCTATGGGGATCGCATGCAGGAGGTGGTCTTCATCGGCGCGGAGATGGACCGGGCAGACATCGAGACGCGGCTGAACGCCTGCCTGCTCACCGATGAGGAGCTGGCCATTCCGCTGGAAGCCTGGGAAGTCCTGTTTGAGGATCCCTTTGGGGCCTGGGGGCACGACGCCGCATAGCACCAGTACGGTTGGCCAACGCGAACCGCCGGACCGGCCGCAGGCCCAGCCCCCCAGGTTAACGTCGGACGCTTAGAAGATCAGCTTCAACGCAAACTGCAATTGCCGCGGGTCAAAGCTGGAGCGGATCTGGCCAAAGCCGGGGTTGGAGATGTTGCCGTCCGGCTCCCGGAAGTTGGTTTCGTTCAGCAGGTTGAAGGCTTCGGCGCGGAACTGCAGGCGGAGCTGCTCGGTCAGCGTGAACGTCTTGCCCAGCGTCAGGTCGGTCTGGTAGAAGTTGAAGCCGCGAACGATGTTGCGGCCAGAGTTGCCGAAGGTCTGCCCGGCGGCCGGGATGCTGACGGCGGAGCGGTCCAGATAGTTGCTAATGGTGCGCGAACCTTCGGGCGTCAGGGGGCTGCGCGAGACATCGGGCCGGTAGGTGTTGCGGCCAAACACCGCGATCACCGGCACCACTTCCTGGGCAGCGCTGGGCGTGTAGCTCAGCGTCAGCGGCGCGCCGGAGCGGACGTTGATGATCGAGTTGACCTGCCAGCCGCCCAGCAGCAGGTCGGCCGCACGGTTCAGGCTGGACAGGAACTTTCGACCGCGGCCGAAGGGCAGCTCGTAGACAAAGCTGGTGACGTTGTTGAACTTGCGGTCGTAGTTGGAGGGGCCCTTATCGGCGTTCAGATCAAAGATGTTCTGCACCGACGGGCCGTTGCCGTTGTTGGTGTCCAGTGCCTGCCCGGCCAGATCCATGGCCTTGGACCAGGTAAAGGAGTTGAGGAAGTAGAATCCGGCGGAGCTCCGCTTTTCCACCTTGATCTGCAGGCCGTGGTAGCTGGACCAGGCCCAGGGCAGGGTGGCGGAGATGCTGGAGAAGCGCTGATTGGGACGGCGGAGCTGGGTGGAGATGTTCTCTCCGACGCGGTTGGGCCGGGCCTGGTTCAGGTCGTTGATGATGATCAGGTCGTTGGCCCGGTTGCCCACATAGCCCAGATCCACCAGCCAGCCTTTCGGTAGCTCGCGCTGGAGGGAAACGAAG
Organism: Acidobacteriota bacterium; assembly: GCA_026394075.1. GTDB lineage: Bacteria > Acidobacteriota > Terriglobia > Bryobacterales > Bryobacteraceae > JAPKYZ01. The sequence goes on along the minus strand of JAPKYX010000271.1, from coordinate 41,947 downwards.
TAGCTCTGCACTGAGCCGGAGGGCGACTTCGGGTCGATGTACTGGACGGTCGAGTTCAACGGATTGAAGTTCCGGCCATCGGTGAAGCCCGCCGGGTAACCCTGTTGGGTGTTGCGGAACCCGGGCAGGGCGGGCGACTGCGAGACGCTGGCCAGGATGAAGTTGGGCGCGTTGTAGGCCAGATAGCTGGTGCCGGTGCGGTTGAAGTGGACGTAGCTGACGCCGTAGCCGGCGCGCAGAACAGTTTTGGGCGTCACGGTGTACGCCAAGCCGAGGCGAGGGGCGAAGTTGTTCTTGTCCAGGTTGACGAGGCCCCGCTCAGCGAAGCTGCCGTCCTTGGCCGGGATGATGGAGTTACTGGTGGCGTCCCAGTTGGTCAGCCGGTTGTCGCGCTCATAGAAGGGCGTCACCAGTTCATAGCGAAGGCCCAGATTGAGGGTCAGCTTGCGGGTGAGGCGGATGTCGTCCTGCACGTAGAAGAACAGCGACTGTTGCCGGTGGTTGACGATATCCGGGTTCACCAGCTGGTACTGGCTGCGCGCGCCCAGCAGGAAGTCGGCAAAGCTGAACAGGCTGGTCTGGGTGGTGGGCGCGCCCAGCGTGAACAGGCCCGAATAGATGTCGCGGCCAATCACCGGGTTAACGTCCAAGGCCTCCACCGCCAAGTGCTGATACTCGACACCGGCCTTCAGCGTCTGGCGGCCCAGGATCCGGGTGAAGTTGAATTTTGGGTTCCAGGTGGTGGGATGTTGATACTGCGGATTGGTGGCCTGCCGGCCGAGGCCGGTGAAGCCGACAAACGACTGTACGGTCAGCCCGCCGGTGTAGCGCTTCTCCGTCGGCAGGCCGGTGATGCCATAGGCTTCCAGCATCGACGGACCACCGATCAGCGGCGGATCCTTGCCCGCCTGTGAAGTTGAGTAGCCGAGGCGCGCTTCCAGAATCGTGTTCGTGTCGACGGCCCAGGTGGCACCACCCGCAAACGACTTGATCGGCACTTTGGTGAAGCCATTGCCTTCGCCGCCGGTGGGTCCGCCCAGGATGCCGGGGTCGAAGACGTCCAGACGCGATTGCGAGTAGCGGAAGAAGCCGCGCAGCTTCTCAGAGAAGTAGTGGTCCAGCTTGGCATCGCCTTTGTCGCGATAGTCAGTGATGCGGTAGAGCGTCTGGAAATTGTTGGCCGCCCCAGCATTGGTGGGGGCCGGAATCTGCCCGGCGACGGTGCGCGCAAACGGAATGATGTCGGAGGCCGGAATCACGTTGTTGGGGTAGAGCGCACCCGAGAACGGATTGCGCACCGGCAGTCCGACGTTGCCGCCCCGCAAAGCCAGTGAAGGCACGGTGGCAAAGGCATTGCTGGTGTTCACTTCGCGGTAGCCTTCGTAGTCGAGGAAAAAGAAGGTCTTGTTCTTGATGATCGGGCCGCCGAAGACGAAGCCGAACTGGTTCCGGTTCAGCCGCGGCTGCCCGGTAACGGGACGGAAGAAGCCAATGGCATTCAGTTCCGTGTTGCGCAGGAAGTTCCAGGCGGCGCCGTGGAAGCTGTTGCCGCCGGACTTCAAGCTGGCGTTAATCGTGGCTCCACCAGAGCGGCCGTACTCCGCCGACATGTTGTTGGTGATCACGCGGAACTCCTCCACCGCATCGGGCGAGACCTGCACCACTTGGTTGGAGAAGCCCTGGTTGGAGGTACCAAAGTAGTTGTTGTCCAAGCCGTCAAGCAGAAAGTTGTTGAAGGTGCTGCGGAGGCCGTTGGCGACGAAGGAACCTTCACGCGTCGTAAAGCCTTGATTGGCCGATGGGCTGCGGACCACGCCGGCGCTTAAGTAGACCAGTTCGGAGTAGGCGCGGCCATTGAGCGGCAGTTCCCGGATCTGTTTCGATTCGATGCGCTGGCCCCGGTCGGAGCTGTCGGTCTCCAGCAGGTTTACATCCGCCACTACTTCCACCGTCGTCTGGGCGGTGGCCACGGCCAAGCGGAAATCGACGCGCTGGCGGGCACCAATAGCCAAGCCGAAGTTCCGCGAGATCTGCGGTTGAAATCCAGCCTGTTCCACCGCCAGCGTGTAGCTGCCAATGGGCACCGTCGGAAACTCAAAGTTGCCGTTGTCCAGCGACTTGGTGGATAGAGACACGCCCTTGTCCGTGTTCTTGAGGGTCAACGTGGCGCGGGCCACGGCGGCGCCTGAGGCGTCCGTCACAGTGCCCAGCACCGCAGCCGTGTCGAACTGCGCAAACACCGGCGCGGCGGCGGCGAAGAGGAGGAAATTCCGGAAAAAGTGCATCTCTTCCAGGAGGCCAGAAACCGGATCGTTGATGCATGAATTGACAGTTACGCCACGATAGACATTGCGTTTCCGTGTGCCGGATGAGTCCGGACCTCATGCATGTTCACCGGACTGAAACGCCCGCCCGCTATGCTGTTGGGCATGCGTCGGGTTTTGTTGGCGATCATGATGAGTGCGATGACGATGGCGGCGGCCGGGAAGATTCAAGTACACGGACACCGGGGGGCGCGCGCCGCCATGCCCGAGAATTCGCTGCCGGCGTTTGAGTACGCCATCGCCCAGGGCGCGGATGTCCTGGAGCTGGACTTGGCCGTCACGCAGGACAACGTGCTAGTGGTGTCGCACGACCCGGAGATGAGCAAAGTGTTCTGCCAAGCCCCGACCCCCGAACTGGCCGCGCAGCGGGTGATCCGGCAGATGCCGCTGAAGCAACTGAGGCAGTGGGATTGCGGCGCGTTGGGCAACCCGGAGTTCCCCACGCAGAGCAAGATTCCGGGCACCCGGGTGCCTACGCTGGATGAAGTGTTCACGGCCACCAAGGGGTCGCGCGTTGAGTACAACATCGAAACCAAGATCTTCAAGAACAAGCCGGAGCTGACACCGACACCGGAGGAGTTCTCCAAGCTGGTGCTGGCCGTGGTGAAGAAGCATAACCTCGAAGCACGCGTGATCCTGCAGAGCTTTGACGACCGCACGCTGATCGCGATGAAGCCGCTGTCACCGAAGATCCGCCTGTCGATGCTGACGCCCACAGGCATGGCCGACGCCGCCAAGAACTGGGTGGACACGACCAAAGCCGCCGGAGCCTCCATCGCCTCGCCGCACTTCCGCACGGTCACCAAGGAGCGCGTGGAGCAGGCGCACCGGGCGGGATTGACGGTGGTGCCGTGGACGGCCAACGAACCGGCTCAGTGGCAGGCACTGGTGGACGCCGGTTCCGATGCGATTATTTCTGACGACCCAGCAGCGTTGATTGCTTGGCTGAAGGCGAAGGGCCTACGGTAGCGGGTCCAGCACCGGCTCACCCTTAGCCAGCTTCTTGACGCATTCCAGACTGGGCCCCACCAGATCCCAGGAGTCTTCGCGGAAGCTCAGGTCCACGGTCCACCAATCGAGCTTCATGGCGCGCAGATCGGGCACCATGCTCGCAAAGTCCACCACGCCTTTGCCGACGGCGCAGTGCGTCGAGGTTTCGTCGGCGTAGAGCGTGTCGTCGGAATCGACCAGGTGGAGGGCACCGATGCGGCCGGCGCATTCGTCCAGGCTGACGCCGCACATGTGGGCGTGGGCGGTGTCGAACAGGAGATAGAAGTTGGGGTGGGCGACGCGTTCGTAGAGCTCGCCAATTTGGCGCGAGGTGTTGAAGGCGAAGCCCGGCTCAAACTCCCACACCACCTTGATGCCGGCCTTTTCGGCATAGTTGGCAATGGTGTGCCAGCAGTCCGCCAGGCGTTCCATCGCGTCGCCCATTTCAGCGGCCGGAATGGAGACCGGGGCGGCGACGGAATCGACGCGGATGGCGGGGCTGCCCACTCCGGCGCACACGTCGAGCGTCTGCTTGAAGAGCTCCAGATAGCGGGCTTTGTTGCCGGCGGCGGTGGGGTTGACGCCGGTGAAGTCCGCGGCGAAGCCGGAGACGCCCAGGCCTAGGCCGCTTAAGCGGGCTTGCAGGTCACGGCGGGAGGCGGCGGTGGGCAGTTCGTCGGGAGAGGCATGCGGCGGGAAGCCGCACAGCTCAATGCCATCGTAACCGGCTTGGGATAAATGCTCCGCGACGCGCCCCAAGGGCACGGGATTCGCGGCATAGGGGCCAAACGAGAAGGCCCAACTCCCCATGGAGAACTTCGGCATTGCCTGCCTCTATTGTTTCAGATTCCTCTGGGGTGCGGCAGGGCGGGAAAAGTTCGTCCGGAGGCTGTCATGTGTCTGCAACCCTGGAAAACGTAAAATAGGGTATGCGATACAAGGTGGTGGGTGCTTTTCTTCTCATCGGCGCGGCGGCCTACGCCCAGGCCGTGGCGGGTTTTGGTGGCATTTCCGGCGTGGTGCGCGACGCCTCCACCGCCATTGTCCCGAATGCCGCAGTGACTGTTTCGAACGAATCCAAAGGCATCCGGCGCACGCTGACCAGCAATGCTGCCGGTGTGTTTACCGCCCCGGCGCTGATTCCGGCCGGCGGCTACCGGGTCCAGGTGACGGCACCGGGCTTTGCTCCGTTTGACAACCAGAACATCACCCTGCAGGTAGGCCAGCAGGTGGACTTGGCCGTGACGTTGAACGTCGCCTCATCCGCTTCGGAAGTGCAGGTGACGGATGTGCAGGCGGTGGTGGATTCAACCCGGACGGGATCGTCGCAGGTGGTGGATTCGACGCAGATCGTCAACCTGCCGATCAATGGTCGCCGCGTTGATAGCTTCGTCTTGCTGAGCCCGGCCGTCGTCTCCGATGGCACGTTCGGCCTGGTGAGTTTCCGGGGCATCGCGGGCGGCAATTCGTTCCTCACCGACGGCAACGACACGACGAATAACTTCTACAACGAGAACGCCGGCCGCACGCGCATCACGACGCAGATCTCACAGGACGCGGTGCAGGAGTTTGAGGTAAAGACCACCGGCTACTCGGCCGAGTTTGGCCGCGCCTCGGGCGGCGTGATCAACACCGTGACACGGTCCGGCGGCAACAACGTGCATGGCACGGGCTACTGGTTTTTCCGCAACCGCTCGCTGAACGCGCGGGACCCGTACTCGATGGTGAACCCGCCGGAATCGCGTCATCAGACAGGTGGTTCAATTGGCGGACCGATCAAGAAGGACAAGCTGTTCTACTTCTTCAATGGTGAAACGACGCGCCGCGACTTCCCGCTGGTGTCGTCGATGACGCGCCCGCCGCTGTTCAACTCTGATGGCAGCTGGGCGACCCCCGGTCCGGCCACTTCGGGCTGCACGGCCACGGTGGCGCAGTGCCAGGCCGCGCGTGATTTCTTTGGCCGCCAGTTCGGCACCTTGCCGCGCACGGCCAATTCCGAGCTGTTCTTCCTGAAGCTGGATTGGCGCCCCAATGAACACAATGCCATCAGCGCCAGCTTCAACTATCTGCGTTGGATTTCGCCGCTGGGCATCCAGACGCAGGCCGTGCTGAACAATGGCGAAGGCGTGGGCAACAACGCCGATTCCACGGTTCGCACGCGCTACGGGCGCCTTTCCTGGACGGCCATTCCCACCAACACGATCGTCAATGAAGTGCGCTTCGGCTGGTTCAAGGACCGGCTCTACGATGACTTCAATCCGTCACTGGTGCCCAGCATTGGCCCCGTGGGTCTCAGCGTCAACAGCCAGGGCAACGCGGGCGTCGCCACGGCCTATCCGCGGTTGAACCCTAGCGAGAACCGCTACCAGATCGCCGACAACCTTACCTGGACCCTGGGACGCCACACCATCAAGACCGGCTTTGATTTTGGCTACACGCAGGATTACGCCGTCAGCTTGGCCAACCAGTTCGGCACCTACTCCTATGCCACCTTTACCGCCTTTGCCCAGGACCTGACGGGCAACAATAGCGGGGCCAAGCGCTGGCAGACGTTCTCCCAGCGGTTCGGCAATCCGGTGGTGGATAACCGGGTGCGCGATTACAACTTCTACGTGCAGGATCAGTTCCGGCTGAACCGGAAGCTGACGCTCAACTATGGTGTGCGTTACGAGTATTCGCAGTTCTCGCAGCCCACGCAGGCGACGCCCAACTACCCCTTGACCGGATCGATTCCGCAGCCCGCCAACAACTGGGCACCGCGCCTGGGGCTGGCCTATCAGCTCAACTCGAAGACCGTCATCCGCGCCGGTTACGGCATCTTCTTCGCCCGCTTCCAGACCGGCATTCTGAACACCTTCTTTGTCAGCAACGGCCTCTACCAGAAACAGATTTCGCTGAATGCCGCGATCCCGGCCGACCTGGGGATCGGGCCCGTGTTTCCGAACCGCCTGGCGGGCATTGACCGCGATCCCCCCGCCGGCACCATTGACCTGACCTTCCCCTCGCGCGACTTCCGCAATCCATACACCCAGCAGGGCGATGTGACGGTGGAACGCGAGATCACCCGCACTGTCGGGCTAACGGTCAGCTACCTGTGGAGCCGCGGCAAGCAGCTCTATACGGTGCGCGACATGAACGTGGGCGCCCTGGGCCCGGATGTCACCTACCGCATCAACGATGCCTCCGGCGCACAAGTGGGCAGCTACTCGACGCCTACCTATCGCCTGGCCAATCGCGTGGACCCGCGGTGGCGCCGCGTCAACCAAGTGGAGAATGGTGGCCTGCAATACTACGACGGTCTGGTCGTGCAGGTGAACAAACGCATGTCGAAGGGCCTGCAGGCGTCGGTGGCCTATACCTGGTCCCATGCCATCGATTTCAACCAGGGCGGCGGCAACAACGTGATCTTCTTCTCGGGCGGCCCCAACGGGTTGATGAATGGGGACTACAAGCTGGACAAGTCCAGTTCGGTGCTCGACCAACGGCACCGCATGGTCAGCTCGTTTGTCTATGCGCCGACGTTCGGCAAGATGGATGGGTTTGCGGGCCGGTACCTGTTGAACGGCTGGCAGCTTTCGGGCATTCTGACGTTGGCTTCCACGCAGCCCGCCACGCCCACCATCTTCGTCTCCGGCAACCCGTTTGCGGGCGCGGCCTTTACGGGTTCGTTGAACGGCTTTGGCGGCAGCTCTCGCGTGCCGTTCATTCCGGCGGCCAGCATGCCGATCGATCAGATCTATCGCCTGGATTCGCGCCTGACGAAGGTGCTGGCGTTCAATGACCGCTTCAGCCTGCAACTGAACTTTGAAGCGTTCAACGTCTTCAACCACGTCTCCGACACGGCCGTGAACACGCAGGCCTTTACGGCCACCAACGGCGTGCTTTCGCCGACTCCGCGTCTGGGTGAAGGTTCACAGTCACAAGGCTTCCCGGATGGCACCAACGCGCGCCGGGCGCAGGTAGGCTTGCGGTTCGTGTTCTAACGCGGAACCTCGCATCGTTAGTGAAACAGGCCGGCCCCGTTCGCGGGTAGCCGGCCTTTTTCTTTTCCGGGCCGGGCGCGATATGGTGTCTGAATGCAAGCACTGCTATTGCTCACGGCCCTGCTGGCGCTTCCCGCGGCCGCGCAGATTGTCCGCACTGAAGTGACAAAGGCCACCACGCCGGAACTGGATGCCAAGGGCGTCAGCGCCGACGTGCCCGACGTCTACGCCGTCTCCGGCAAGATTGAGCGTGTCGTGATTATGCGGTTCAAGTATCAGGCCGACCTGCTGGCCGGGATCGAGGAGATGGTGAAAAAGGAGAAGGTGAAAAATGCCGTGTTCCTGTCCGGCATCGGATCGGTCAGGAACTACCACGTGCACTCCGTGTCGAACCGCACGTTCCCCTCAAAGAATGTCTTCACCAAGGACTCGAGCACTCCAGCCGACATCGTTTCGATCAATGGCTACGTGATCGACGGCAAGGTACACGCGCACATGACGATGACCGATGCGACCAAAGCGTTTGGCGGCCACATTGAGCCGGGCACCAACGTCTTCACGTTCGCCATCGTGACCCTGGGCGTCTTGAGCGACGGCATCGACCTGAGCCGTGTCGACGACAAGACGTTCCGCTAGCGGCTAGATCTTGACCGCTAGATTTTGACGAAGCCGCCCTTTTGCGCCGCTTCACGAGCTGCGTAGGCCGCTTCACTGGCCGCCCAGATTTCGTCGTGCGAAAGCGTGGGCGTGGCGTTGTTGTAGGTGGCGTTCAGGTAGTCGACAAACAGTGACCCGGCCGGCGGCAGCGGGACCGCGCGCGGTGGGGCGGTACCGGTCATCAGCATCACTCCGGTGGAGCCCTGGTATTCGACCACGCCTTTGGTGCCCGCAACGCGGAGCCGGTCGTCGTCATGCGTGGGTGCTTTATCCGGGCGCAGATAGTCGCAGTTCAGCGTCGCGGTGCCGTGGTTGTCCAGCCGGTAGAGCACGGAGGCGGTGTTCTCACGGACACCCAGTTCCGGCCAGCCAATGCGCGTTTGGAAGGCGGCGCACTCCACCAGCTTGCGGCGGCTGGCAAACATCATCGTGTCGATCATGTGGATGCCCACCCACGGGATGGTGCCCGAATAGCTTTCCGCCCGGTTCTTCCAGCCCGAATCGGCACCCGCCTTGTAGGACTTCTGCCCCTGCAACTGGACTACTTCGCCGATCTCGCCGGAATCGACCACGGCGCGCATGGCCAGGAAGTGCGGGCGGTAGCGGAGCGGCAGCATCAGGCCCATCTTGACGCCGCTTGACAGCACGGCTTTCTTGATCCGCACATAGTCCTCGCGCGTGCGGGCCAGCGGCTTTTCGGCCACAAAGTTCAGCTTGCGGGAAACGCAGTCCAGCACCGCCGCTGCGCGCGCGCCATCATCGGTGGTGACGGCTACTACGTCCAGCTTCTCCTGATCGAGCATTTGGCGGTGGTCGGTGTAGTGCTTGGCACCGCTCCACTTGGGGTTGGGCTTGGAGAGCGCATAGCAGGCAAACTCGACATCGGGCAGATCGCGCAGGTGATCGGTGACTTCCGCCGTGTGGCCATCGGCGCCGATAATCGCCACGCGGATCTTGCGCGGAAGGCGGATCGCGAGTGCGGCGCCCAGCAGTTGCCGCCGGGTGAGGTCAATTCGTGGCATCCTTCGGATTATGCCACTGCTGCTTCTTCTGCTGGGATTGGCCGCCTCCGGGTGGGCCGCTGAACCGACCGTACACGTTGTCTTGTGGTTCGACACCGAAGACTACATCACGCCGGAAGACGACGATGCCTGCCTGCGCCTGGCGCGAGACCTGAAGGCGCGCGGCGTCACGGCCACCTTCAAGATTGTGGGCGAGAAGGCCCGCGTGTTGGAACAGCGGAAGCGGTTTGATGTCATCCAGGCTTTGAAAGGGCATGACATCGCCTACCATTCCGACAACCACTCCATTCCGCCCACTCCCGCGGTCTATCTGAAGCCGCTCAGCATGGCGGAAGGAGCCACTGAGTTTATGTTGCGCGAAGGCCCGGGCGCGCGCGATGTGATGCGCATCTTTGGCGTGAAGGTGCTTTCCACCTACGGACAGCCAGGGTCCTCTTGGGGCCCGCAATCCCATGCCGCGCTGAAGCAACTGGGTATCCCCAGTTACGTGGATGAAGGGCGGCACGTGGGGTTGAACAATCAGCCGTTCTGGTACGGCGGAATGTTCTGGATGTTCAACCTGGGGCCCAATGCCATCCGCGTGGACATCAATGACCCCGCGAAGCTGGAGCCAACACTGGCCAAGGCGGCGGAGCGCGTGGTGGAACTGCAGAAAGCAGGCGGCGGCGTCCTGCACTTCTGGTATCACCCCAATGAGTTTGTCACCACCGAGTTTTGGGATGGCGTCAACTTCTCACGCGGAGCCAACCCCGCCCGGGCCAATTGGAAGCCCGCCAAGCTGCGCAACAAAGAGATCAGCGAGCAGACCTATCAGATCCTGAACACCTACGTGGAGAAGCTCCAGAAGCTGCCTGGCGTCCGCTTCACCAGTGTTCGCGAGCTGATCACCCACTATCAGCCCGCCGCTCCGCCAGCACTTGCGCCAGAGAAGGCGCGGGCGTTTCTGGCGGCTGGCCTGACCTGGCATGAGAAGTGGTCCGCGGCGGAATTGGTGGCGGCGGCGCTGGGGGTTCCCGGTGAAGTAGCCTCACCGGCGGCACGCCATCAATCGACGCTGAAGCGCGCCGAGATCACGCGGGTGGAACTGGAAACCGCCATGGCGCAGGCCAAGCGACACATCCGCGAGAAGCGCCAGCTGCCGGCGCAAGTGTGGGTCGACTCGGACACACTGTCGATCGGTGACTTCGTGGCGACGATGGCCCAGGCCCCCGATGGTGCGGGTGCGGTGCCGGTGCGCCGCGCGGTGCTGGCCTTTGAACAGTATGTGGCCACCGACGCCTGCCGTCACTACAATTGGGTGATCCATCCGGAAGGCTTCTGCGCGCCGGAGCTGTATGATCTGGGCCGGCTGGAGGCCTGGACCATTAAGCCGGCCACGCTGAAGGCCGCCGGAATGAGACAATCACGCTAACGAATGCATACTCGTCGACTTGCTTGCATCCTGTTAGGAATCTGGTTTGGCGGATCAGTCTTTATGACCGCCGTGGCTATCTTCAACTTCCGGTCAGTAGAAGCGGTTCTGGAAGAGCCCGCGAATCGCAGCACCTCCAGCATGGCCCAGGACATGGTGAAGCGGCTGGGCGGCAAGGGCGAGGCATCTCTGTTTCTGCGGCATCACGTGGCGGAACAGAACCGCTTCTATTTTGAGAATTGGGGTTTGGCCCAACTGGGCCTGGGGTTAATCCTGTTCTCGATCCTGCTGTTCGGATCAGGGGGAAGCAAGCTGGCCATGGGAATGACTTTGGCGATGGTCGCTCTGGTGGCCACCGCCCAGTTTTTTGTCCTGCCGCCAATTATTGGTTTGGGCCGGGAAGTGGACTTTGTCCCGCGTGACGTACCGAACCTGCTGCGTGACCAGTTGAAGACATGGCACACCACGTATTCGGCGCTGGAGATCGTAAAGTTGCTGATCGGACTGGGGTTGGCGGGGAATCTGGTGGTCAGCCGTCAGCGCCGCCGTGGCTCGAGTTCAAGCAGCGGTGATGAGCTGGAGTTGCCGGGCGTCCCGGCGCTCCGCCGGCGTTCTTCCAGCAGCAACCCCGATTAAGACCGGCTGCGCGACATCAGGGCTTCGTCGATCAGCGCCAGCAGCGCCTCGCGGGATACGCCAGCGGGAAGTTCCGGGGCGGCGGCGGTATCTTCGGCCACGATGGGATTGCCCGGCTGCATGCGGGCGTTGGAGCTGATGCCGTAGCGGCTGCGGGACTCAAACAGCTTTTCCACTTCGCCGCGCGGCAACAAGCGTGGGCCACCCAACAGTTCCGCCACCAGATTGATGCGGGCGAAATGCTCCACGGTCTCCATCTTGAAGAAGGCATCCCACACCGTACGGCCGTAGCAGACGGCGCCGTGGCTGGCCATCAGCAGAGCATCGTAGTCGGGGATCAGCGGAATCATGCCGGCGGTCAGGGCGGGCGTTCCGGGAAGGCCGTATTCGGCCAGCGGCACCGACCCCAACGAGATGATCACCTCCGGCAACACCGCCCGGTTCAGCGGCTTGCCCGCCACCGCAAAGCCCGTGGCCACCGGCGGATGGACGTGAACGACCCCACCGATATCCGGCCGCATGCTGTAGATCGTCAAGTGCATGGCGATCTCACTGGTCCGTTCGCCGCGGCCTGAGACCTTGTGGCCGTCCATGTTCACGATGATCAGATCGTCGGGCGTCATCATGCCCTTGGAGATCATGGTGGGCGTACAGAGAATGGTGTTGTCGTCCAACCGGACGGAGAAATTGCCGTCATTGGCCGCCACCCAGCCCTTCTGATAGGCCAGGCGCCCAATTTCGACGATATCTTTTTTCAACTCCTCCAGTGTCCGCATCATCCAATGTCATTGTATCAGTTGGGCTTTGGCCTGCCACCGGCAGGTTAGAATGAAGGAAGTGGAATCCCGCCGGATGTGCCCCAGTTGCCGTGCTTTCGTCAGCACGGCGGATCGCGTTTGCCCTTATTGTGAGGCCGAGATCGGGCCCCGCGCGGTCTCCCGCCGGCCGGATATCGGCGGCACGATTGCCGGATTTATCCCGCAAGCCCGCTTCACCACCGCCATGATTTTGTTCGTGAACATGGCGCTGCTTCTGGCCTCGAGCCTGACGGAGGCCGGGCGGGCGTTGTCGATGGCCGGAGCGATGTATGGACCGGTGGTGTTCCGGATGGGGGAATGGTGGCGTCCCATCACGGCCGGTTTCTTCCACGGTGACGTCTTCCACATCATGATGAATTCATGGGCGCTGTTTGACCTGGGCGCACAGGTGGAGGAGCTGTACGGCACCCACAAATTGATCTTCTTCTACTTCGTGTCCACCATTGGCGGCTTCCTGCTGAGCGGCGTGTGGAGCAATCATCCATCGGTCGGCTCCTCGGCTGGCATTTTTGGACTGATTGGGGTGATGATCGCGCTGGGCGTCCACGATCGCAGCAGCCTGGGCGAGCAGATCCGCGGCATGTACACGCGTTGGGCCGTGTTCGGCCTGGTCATGAGCGTGCTCCCCGGCATCGACATGGCAGCCCACTTGGGCGGCTTGGCGGCGGGGTTTGGCGCGTCGTACCTGGCGGGCTTCCCGAGTGCTTTTGTCGACCGCCGCGATACACTGTGGCGCGTCGCCGCGGGGATCTGCCTGGCCATCACGCTGCTGGCGTTCGGCCGGATGTTCCTGAAGTTTCTGGCGATCTCGTCCTAGGCCACGGCCCACCAGCCCCATGCGTCAGCTTGGGGCTTCTTTTGGGCCCCGGATATCCGCTCCGTACCTCAACTTGAGGCTTCTTCAGCCGCCCGAAAAAGCCCCAAGCTGACGCATGGGGCTGGGGCGAAAATCATCCGCTCAGGGTCCTAGTTCTCTTCGGGGTTCAGCAGGTCACCACGGACGACGCGTTCGCCTTTTAGGATGATCAGCGAAATCTCCTCCAGCGCCTCGATGCGTTGCAGAGGGTTGCCATTGACCAGCAGGAGCGATGCTTCCAGGTTGGCGCGGATGGCACCCGTCCGGTTGGCGATACCCAACAGAGCGGCGGCGTCTGAGGTGGCGGCCTGGAGTGCGGCATGCGTGGGCAGGCCAGCGTTTACCCAAAGTTGCAGTTCGCGCTGGATGCCGGCGCCATGGAAAACGAGCAAGCTGCCCGCGCCCGAACCAGCCAGCACCTGGACGCCCGCTCCATAGGCCCGGCGGAGGTTGTCGGCCGGGATAGCCAGCAGCTTTTCAGCGGCGGCGGAGCTGCCCAGGGGCCCCAGCCGCTTCTTGGTGGCGGCGATCAGATCGGGCGGGCCAATCTGCTGGACGAGTGAGCGGTCCAGCAGTTCCAGGTTGCCACTCTGCCCTTCACGCACTGCCAGCAGCGGCATGTAGGCGATCTTCTTGTCGACCATCTTCTTCCAGGTCTCATCCGGAATGCGATCCTTGCCCGACCCACTCAAAATTACCGCCGCCCCGGCATTGACGGCTTCCAGCACCTGCGTCGAATCGCTGGTCATCACCATCAGCGGCAGCTTCTGAGCTCGCGCTTCTTCCGCGATGGCGCTGAGATACCCCGTGTCGAGCACCGCGGCCTTGATGGCGACTACGCCGGCGGCTTTCAGCGCCCGCACCATCTGCTTGGCCTCGGCAGCGCTCGAGGGAGTGCGGGTGAACTGGGCCAGCATCGTCTCGCGAACGTTCGCGGGCAGGAAGCGGAAACCTTCGGTGCCGGGGCCGTCCTTGGTGGTGAACAAGGGACCGGTGTAGTGAACTTCGGTGCCCAGACGCTCACCACGGGTGATCTTTTGCGATTCCCGCTCGATCGAGTCCATTGCCTCGCCACCGCTCAGCACGGACGTGACGCCGGCGAACAGGTAGGCGGCCAGCGGGCGGGAGATCGAGTCCTTCTTCATGAAGTCTTCCCGCTTCTCGTAGATGCCGCCCGGGGCGGAGAGAAAGACTTGGCTGTCGATCAAGCCGGGCAGCAGCGTCTTGCCCTGGCCCTCAATCACTTCGGCCCGCAGCAGTTTGGAATCGGGCACTGCTCCGGAAAAGACCTGCGCGATTTTGCCATCGCGGATCAGCACCGCGCCCGATTCGATGATCTTGCCGTCGCCCACAAACAGGCGGGCATGCTCAATCAGCAGGGAGCGGCTACGGCGCAGCAGGCGGTTGGCTTCCTTCGATTTCACCAGATTGTCTTTGCTATAGGCCTGCCACATGCCCACCAGGAAGAACGGTGCCATCACGGCCAGAATCCACAGCTTGGCGCTGCCCTGCAACTTCTCGTCCTTCTCCCAACGGAACAGCTTCATCGAGATGAACATGCCCAGCGCGGTGGTGAGAATCAGCGCCACAGCCGACTGCCAGACGTCGCCCAGCGAACTGCCGCGGATGAGGATGTCCTGCATGCCGTTGTAGAGGTGCGTGGCCGGGATGAACTGCGTGACAATCTGGAGCCAGTCCGGGAACATGCTGATCGGGAAGGTGGCGCCGGACAGGAACATCATCGGGAAATAGAGCGTCTGGATGATGATCTGGCTTTCGGCCATCGAATTGGCCACCGAGGCGATGATCTGCCCCAAGGCCCGGAAGGCGACGGTGGCGATGATGGTCAGCACCAGGGCCGACAACCAGTGCGTGGGCACGCGCATGCCGTATTGAAAGTGCGCGATGGCAAACATGATCAGCGCCGAGGGCAGAAAATTGATCAGTCCGACCACGATGGCGGACACCAGAATCGGCGCGGGCGTAATGGGCGCCACTTTGAAGCGGCGCAGGATGTTCTGTTCCCGCTCCACCACGGCGCGGATTCCACCACCAAAGAAGCCGTTGCCCAGAATGCCGATCACCAGCACGCTGGCATAGACAGTGTTGATCGCCCCGCCCTGTTCCGCCTTGTTGAGGTAGGCAAACAGGAAGAAGAAGACCATCGGGAACATGTAGTTGAAGAAGACGACCATGCGGTCGCGCCAGGTCAACTTCAGCGTGATGAGGATGTAAGCGATATAGGGCTTCATGGGGAGTCCGGTTAGTCGCGCAGTTTCTTGCCGGTCATTTCGATGAACACGTCTTCGAGCGTGGGCCGCTTCAGGTGGATGTCGGCCAAGCTGACGCCCATGCCGTCGATCCACTTCACCAGTTCGACAATGGCGCGGGCGGGCTTGGGCGAGAGCACCGTCAGGGTCAGGCGGTCCTCGCTGAAGCTGAACTTCTCCTCGACCAAGGCGGCCGGGGTGGGCAGGTCATGGAGCGGTGCCTCCGTCTGGATGTCGATCCGTGACATGTTTTGCGCCTTGGCCTGGATCTCCTTGGGAGTGCCGATGGCGATGATCTGGCCTTGGTCGATGATGGCGACGCGGTCGCAGAGGCGTTCCGCTTCTTCGATGTAGTGCGTGGTGAGCAGGATGGACCGTTTGCCTTCGCGCAACTGCTGGATCAGCGAATGGATCTCCAGGCGCACCTGCGGGTCAAGCCCGGTGGTGGGCTCATCAAAGAAGACCACTTGCGGATCATTCACCAGCGCCAGGGCAATGGCGACCCGCTGCTTCTGGCCGCCGGAAAGGGTGGAATAGAAGGCGTTGCGCTTTTCGCTGAGTTGCAGCCGGTCGAGCAGTTTATTGAGGTCCGCGGTGCGGTCGTAGAACGAAGCAAATAGCTCCAGCGCTTCGATCACTTTCATCTTGTCGGGCAGCTTGGTGGATTGCAGGGCCACGCCGATGCGCTGCTTCAGCGCCATGGTCTGCACGTTGGGGTCGTAACCCAGCACGCGGACTTGGCCCGAAGTGGCCGGGCGGATGCCTTCCAAAATCTCAACCGTTGTCGTCTTCCCGGCACCATTGGGCCCCAGCAATCCGAACACTTCCCCGGGTTCGACGTGGAAGCTGACGCCGCGGACGGCCTCAAAATCACCGTAGCTTTTCCGGAGATTGGATACCTCAAGGACAGGTGCACTCATCGGCACTAGTCTAGCGGTGATCCCGGATGAAGCGCTGATGTTTCCGATGAGTGGCGAATCTGGCGGATGAATGGTCAACCAGCTGGCGACCGGCTGTTCCATCCTGCCGCAAAAATAGTAGAGTGTCTCCTGATACGAATCGCCGACGCAGCTCGCGTATCGGCTAGAGGTAGATCAAATCCATGAAACTCTTTAAATCTGCGCTGGCCCTTTGGCTGGCCTCCGCGATGTTCGCTCAGCAGTTGCCCACGCCTGCCCCGGCTCCCGATCCGGTGCCGGTTCGGTCGGAAACGTTCAAGTGGCAAGCGCCATCGGATCAGCCGGCAACGGCTCAGAAGTCGCAAAAGACAATGAAGAAGGGCAGCGGCAAGACGAAGTGGATCGTCATTGCGGCGGTAGCCGGCGCGGCCGTGGTTGGCGTAGCGGCGGTCAACAAGCGTCTGGGCAACGAGGGCAAAGGATTGTTCTAGCTGGCGGCTGGTTGAACGGCCATCCGCGACGTTCTTGCGGCTACGCGCCGATTAGCGCCAGTTAACTCAAACTCGGAGCGAGCCACGAAAGCCGCGGGCGGCGTAGTAGGATTCTGCGCCGTTGTGATAAACGAAAATCGTGTCGTAGCGGCGGTCGCAGAAGAGGGCGCCGCCTAATTCGCGGATGCGCGCGGGCGTGTCGATCCAGCTGGATGTTTTGGTGTCGAACTCGCCCAGCGTTTGCAGTTCCCGATACTCGCCTTCGGTCGGGAGCTTGATGCCCATGGTCAACGCCAACCCTAGCGCGCTGCCGGCGGGCTTATTTTGCTTGCGCGCATTCAGTGCCTGCTGGTCAAAACAGAGGCTGCGGCGGCCGGCTGGGCTCTCGGCGGAGCAATCGTAGAAGATGTACTCGCCCGTCTGGGGGTCGTACCCGACGACGTCCGGTTCACCCCCGGTTTGCTCCATTTCATGCAGCGACTGCAACTTTTCCGGGTGGGCGTTCAGCCGGGTCTGCACTTTTGCCCATGCCAGACATTGATGGCGGTTCGGGTGTCTCTCGAAACGGAGCCGGAGAGCGCTGAGCAGTTGTTCCGCCTGGGCCGATGGCGGGTTCGTCCCACTATCGCTGTGGCTCTGGCTGTCGCTTTGCGTTTTTGCGGTCTTCAAGCACCCACCTTCCGGTCCCGCGCGGAGCGAGACCGGACACGCAGAGGTCGTGTCCGGCTTACGCACGCGGCGTATATGACGAGATCATCTCACGGCCCGCCCAAGAGTCGAGCACCAAGGTCGTTCAGCGAGCGCTAAGTGCTGCACGGAGGTGCCGATAACGTGTTTAAATACGGTTGCTGTTATGTCACGATTTGGAAAATCAATTCCGCTGAGCACCGCCTCACAGCCGGCCGTTGTGGCTCGCTGGGGGACGGCGTTCCGGGCGGGTGAGCTGCTGTTGCTGGGCTACTTTACCTACGTGGCTGTTTTGGCGATGGCGGAACATCGCGCGCTGGGGTACCGGCTAGCCGCGACAGGCATGCCGTTGCTGGTATCAGCTTTGGCGGTAGCTGAGACGCGGCACGGCCAAAAGTGGAGCTCATTCTTGCGGGACTGGGTGCCGTTGCCGCTGGTGCTGATTGCCTACTGGCAGGTGAACTGGTTTGACAGCGCACCCCTGGTAGCACGGCAGTTGCAGTGGGTGGCCTGGGACCGGGTGATCCTACACCAGTTTGGGCTGCATGCGGCGGTGGAATCTCTGGGGCCGGTGATCCCGGCTGTGCTGGAGTTCTGCTACCTGATGCTTTACGTTATCCCGTTCATGTGCCTGGCCGCACTGCACCTGACCGGTCGGCGGCAGCGGGTGGACCGGTTCTATCAGATTCTGCTGGGCGGGACGTTGTTGGCTTACGCGCTGTTGCCGCATTTCCCAAGTCTGCCGCCGCGACTGGCGTTTCCGGCGGAGAACATGCCGCTGTACGCCGGTATCTTCCGGAAGATCAATCTCTGGGTGCTCGATCATCTCGACATTGCCACCAGCGTCTTCCCCAGCGGCCACGTCGCGGTGGCGTTCTCCTCCGCTTTCGGGCTGCGCCGGGCGCTTCCGGAGCGGCCGGGTTTGTCCCGGGCGGCCTTTGCCGCCGCGTTGCTGGTGTTTGTGGCCACCGTCTACGGACGCTATCACTACGCGGCCGATGGCCTGGCCAGCATGGCCATTGTGGCTTGCGTCTGGGGCCTCCATGAGATGCTTGAGGTGCATGCTTAAGCTTCTCGTCCTGGTTTCCACCGGTAGCGCCAGCCTGCTGAATGGCGCTGACCTGCCAGGCCCCTTACCCTCGACCGAGGAAGTGGTGACCAGCCTGACCCAAGCCGACCTGGCCCGCGCGCCCAAGCTGACGGGCTACACGTCCGTCCGCCAATACCGGGTGGAGAACAAGCGGTTCGGCGTCAAGGCCACCATGAAGGTGGAGATCACCTATCGCGCGCCCAACGAGAAGACGTTCCGCATTCTCGAAGAATCCGGACCGGCGCCGGTGCGGAAACAGGTGTTTAAGCGGATGCTGGAATCAGAAAAGGCGACCGCCCGCGATGGCGAACGTGAGGCCACGCAGATCACCAGCCGTAACTACGAGTTCAAGCTGACGGGCATCGAAGTGATCGATGGCCGCCGGATGTTTGTGCTGGAGGCTGAGCCGAGAACGAAGAATCAGTTCCTGTTTCGCGGCAAGATTTGGATAGACGAAGAGGATCGCGCCATTGCCCGGATTGAAGGGTCGCCCGCGCAGAGCCCCTCGTTCTGGGTGAAGAAAACCAAGTTCGTGCACCGCTACCAGCGGGTGGGCCAGTTCTGGCTGGCCGAATCGAACCATTCCGATAGCGAAGTCCGCATGTTCGGCCACAGCATCACCAGCATCGAGTATGGTGACTACAAGCTGGATGCCCCACCGGCGGCGGCGAACTAGATCGCTATTGCGCCTGGACAACCGCGATCATGGCGCGGCAGAAGGCGGGCAGGTCTTCCGGCTTGCGTGAGGTGACGAGGTTGCGGTCCACCACCACTTCGGCATCGGACCAGATGGCACCGGCGTTGACGACATCGTCCTTGATCGCCATGAAGCTGGTGGCGTGGCGGCCCTTCAGCATGCCGTGGGCGGAACACAGCACCCAGGGGCCGTGGCAGATGGCGGCTACCAGCTTGCCTTGGGCGTTGATGTCGGCCACCAGCTGGTTGGCCTTGGCATGCCGCCGGATATGGTCCGGGGCAAAGCCGCCGGGCACGACGACACCATCAAAGTCACTGGCGCTGACTTCGTCATAGGAGCGCTCCGCGACGCACGGATAACCGAGCTTGCTGGGATAGGTAGTGGACGCCCGCGCGCCCACCGTAATCACTTCCGCGCCGGCTTCCCGCAGCCGGTAGAGCGGATACCAGACCTCCATCTCCTGATACAGCTGGTCCACCAGCAGGGCGATCTTTTTCCCGGTTAGTTCCATGTCCACCAGTGTAGACGGCGGTGGCTGAGTGCTGCTTCCGGGCGACGGCGAAGCGGTGATCCGACTGAGGGAGTCCAGTACCAGGTCCATTACTGGCCAGTACATTCACCCCATCGGCGCCGTTGAGGTTGGGGGCCCATTCTTGATTCATACCCGCCAGGCAGACGGTAAAGCTGGCGGCACCAAGGAGACCTATATGAAGCCCATTTTCTCGATCACACTCGCCCTCGCCGCCATGATTCCGGCTGCCGCCGCGCCTATTCCGTGGACCGCGCTGGGCGTGGCTAAACAGGTAAACGTGACCAGCCACCCTTACAATGCCAGTGGCGGCGGCGGCTTTGCGGCCACTGTCGATGGCTATGCCACCACGGTCTGGTGTGTTGACCTGCAGAACTTCATCAGCCCGGGCTCCGGCTCGGCGAACTATCTGGCCAATGTCACCCCGATCGATACCTGGCCGCTGGGAATGAACACGCTGGTGCGCAAGGGCACGGAAACAGTTTGGAGCGACGGCAACACCTTCACCCCGGAGCAGCGCTACAAAGCGGCCGCCTGGCTGGTGGAACAGTACTCCGGCTTCCCCAATGGCCCCACCGGCACCGGCAATGACAACAACCTGCAGAATGCCATCTGGCGCATGACCCACGCGGTCAGCAACGGCGGCTCGGCTCCGGCAGCGAATGCGCAGTACAACGCCGCGGTCGCCTTCCTGGGCACCTCCGCCGCCACCACCTTCGGCCACAACAAGTGGGCGATCGTCAGCGGTGTGGTGAACGCCAAGGGCGTCGTACAGAGCGACAGTCGCCAGACCTTCCTGGTGGAATACGCCACTCCGGAACCGGCCAGCTACGCTCTGATTGGCTCCGCACTGGTGGCGCTGGGCATGCTGGCCCGGCGGCGCAGCTAGCCACAGCAAGGGCGGGCCAGGCCCGCTACCGACTAAACAGAACGGCGCCCGGCTTCCTGCAAGCCTGGGCGCCGTTCAAGTTTTTGGGAAACAAGACTACCGGGCGGCCAACACTTTGGTCTCGATGGAGGCGCCGGTTTCCCATGCGGCCAGAACGGTGCCGTCGGGCAGTGTCAGCAGATTCACAAATGCGCCGGGCTTGGCCAGCTCGACAGGCGCGACAGCGCCGGGCAAGCGGGCCTGAATGCCGCCATCCGCGGTCCAGGCCACCACCGGACCCTGCCGCGTGAGCGCGAGGGCGACATCCTTGCCGGTGCCCACTTTCTGGTCCGGTTCCCCGGCGGCGCTCAAAAAGACGTCGCTATCGCGACGCCAGGCGGAAGTAACTTTGCCGTCGGCTACGGCCAGTCCGCCACCGTCCATCGGGCAGGCATTTAACTTCCAGGTGCCGGTGCCCAGTTTCTGCGCGGTGCCGAAATGCAGGCCATCCCCGGAGCGGGCGGCGTAAAGATCGCGGGAGCCTTCCACGACATTGCGCCACATCACCCACAGGCTGCCCGCCGCCTGGTCAGCAGCCAGCGCCGGATGGCAGCACTGGCAGATAGTGCCGTCGGGTGAGGAATAGATCAGTTCATTCTTGGACCAGCTGCGGCCCCCGTCCACCGAACGCGCGCCATAAAGCAGCGTGCCCTTGGACCGCAAATCGAGCCAAGCCGCGGAAAGCGTGCCATCCGGAGCCACCGCCATGGCATGAAGCCCCTCGCGGGCGGCGCCGGGCACGTCGTTGATTTTGCCGGTGCGGGTCCAGGTTCGGCCCTGGTCAGTGGAGCGCCAAACCAACAAGTCACCCTGATCCGGCAAGCCATGGGCGTGTGGCCCGGTAGCGACCGCTTGCCCGGCGATGGCGCTGATGACCAGAGCGTCTTTCAAGATCGCCAAACGGGGTCCGCGATGACGCCCGAGGGCGAGTGCTCCCACTTCCGCCACTTTGACGGGAGCGCCAAAGGTTTGGCCGCCATCGGGAGACGCGGCGAAATAGATGTGTGATCCAGCGCCAAAGGTGATCGCCACTTGGCCTGCGCCAATCGCCAACTGGGGCTGACGGGCCGGGGCCGGCGCGCCGGCGGGTTGAATGGCCGCGGCCAAGGATAACAAGGTAATCAGCAGCATAGAGTCCTCTCCATTCCCGTGGTCAACTTCCATTGAACCATTTGGGCGAGTGCGGACTTCAGTTAGCTCAACGAGGGTGCGGAGGGCGGTTGGGCCACTGTGACAGGCTCGCCCGGGGCCAGCTCATCCGGCTGCCGGCCACGAGCCCACTTGTTGAGCTGGGTGCGGAGGGCGTCCAGGCTGATGGGTTTGGTGAGGTAGTCGTCCATGCCGGCTTCCAGGCACCGCTCGCGGTCGCCGGTCAGCGCGTTGGCTGTGAGAGCGATGATCGGGATGTGGTGGGGGAGGTTCTGCCGGATCAGCCGGGCCGCCTCCCAGCCATCCATTTCGGGCATCTGGCAATCCATGAAGATCAGTCCGAATGGATGCTCGGTGGCCGCGCGGACGGCTTCTCGGCCATTCACCGCTAGCTCCACGACACAGCCCAGCCGTTCCAGCATGGCGGTGGCGAGGATCTGGTTAGTGACATTGTCTTCCGCCAGCAGCACCGTGGTTCCGATGAGCTCGGGTGCCGGCCCCGCCGGCGCGGGGTCCGCCA
Source organism: Acidobacteriota bacterium (assembly GCA_026394075.1). Lineage (GTDB taxonomy): Bacteria > Acidobacteriota > Terriglobia > Bryobacterales > Bryobacteraceae > JAPKYZ01. The sequence goes on along the minus strand of JAPKYX010000271.1, from coordinate 19,990 downwards.
ACTCCAGGAGACGGCCTAAGACGCGCACTAGACTGCCCTTGCGAAGTGGCAGCGCCAGCAGCGCGGCATGGTCCAGTCCGAGCCGGCCCACATCATGCGGATGGCTGCCGGGTCCGCCAATCAACAGCAGCGGCAAGGACGCAGCCCGCGCCCGGAGCTGACGGGCCAGGCCTTCCAGGTCCGGGCCCAAGCTCCCCAGATCCAGCGCGGCCACCGCCCAGTGGCGTCCAGCCGGAGGCTTCGCCGCCACTGCGTCGTCCAGTCCGGCCACCACCACCTGGAGCCCCACCGATTCCATCAACTCGCGCGCCATCAAGGAGAACACCGGGTCCGCGGTGACCAACAGGACTACTTCACCGCGCAGTGCTTGTTCGGTGGGCGCGATGGGCGCGGCCTGGTTGACGGCGGGCAGGTCAGCCGTGAACCAAAACGTGCTGCCTTCGCCCAATTGACTGATCACGCCGATTTCGCCGCCCATCAGTTCGACCATGCGCCGCGAGATACTGAGGCCCAAGCCAGTGCCACCGTACTTCCGCGTCGTGGAGCCATCCGCTTGAGAGAAGCTCTGGAACAGCCTTGCCTGTTGCTGGTCCGAGAGCCCGATGCCTGTGTCCACGACCGAAAAACGCACCGGGGGCGGCAGTTGGCCGGTCATCTCCGGCAGGTCAACCATCAAGGAGACGGTGCCCTGGGGGGTGAACTTGATGGCGTTCGAGAGCAGGTTCAACACTACTTGGCGGAGGCGCACCGGATCGCCGAGACAGGAGAGCGCCACATCACTGCTAACCCAATAGCTGAGCTTGAGGCCCTTGACCGAGGCCAGATCCGCGACGACACCAATCGCCTCTTCCACAATCTGACGGGGATCGAACGGAACTTTTTCGAGCACCAGCATCCCGGCCTCGATCTTGGAGAAGTCCAGGATGTCGTTGATGATGGCCAGCAGGGATTCACCCGACGACCGGACGATCTCCAGATACTCACGCTGCTCGACGGTCAGTGGGGTCTCCATCAACAGCGATGTCATGCCGATGACGCCGTTCATGGGTGTGCGGATCTCATGGCTCATCGTGGCCAGAAACTCGCTCTTGGACTTAACCGCCGTTTCAGCCGTGTCGCGAGCCCGGCGGAGTGCTTCCTCCACCTCCCAGCGCGCCGTTACGTCCTGCAGTGTGCCGCGCAGGCGGGCGATGCGGCCGTGCGCATCACGCTGAGCCTCTCCGCGGGCGACGACCCGCAGATGTTCGCCCGTCTGACGGACCATCTCCAGATCCAGCTCGTAGGCGATGCCTTGTTCGAGGGCACCCTGCACCGCGGACGACAAACGCGCCCAGCTTTCGGGCGTGTAAAGCTGCGGGTGTTGAGCGTAGTTGGGCGGGGCCAGCCGCGGATCCCATTGGGCGATGGAATAGAGCTCCGGTGACCAGTCAACGTGATCGGGACCAATCTGCCAATGCCAGCTTCCCACGCGTGCCAGGCGCTGGGCGTCCAGTAGCTCCGCGGTTTTCAGTTGCAGTTGATCCTTGGCCGACCGTGCCCGACGCCAGCCGGTCGCCAAGGCAAATGCGCCCAGGATCAGCAGAAGCGAGACGTCCACCGCCTTCCACCACTCGATCCCGCTGTGCCGGGCGCGGTAGGCGTCCAGATGCTGACGGGCTTGGGCCAGGAGTTGGCGCTCGGCGTGCGCGGCAGCTTGCAAGCGGCGGGACAGTTGAACGGTGAGCTGGGTGTCCGCGGGATCGGCCGGAATGGGCGGGCGGGCGGAAGCTTGCGCGGCGCTTCGCTTCAGCTGTAGCGTCTGCTCGCTGAACAGTGATTCCAGCTCGGCCAGCTCACCGGAAAACTCGGGGAGAGAGGCGAGCCTGAGGCGTTCCCAGGCATCGCGTGAATTCTGGTGCGCGGCCCGCAACTCCGCTGAGGCAACCATACCGGAGGATACCGCCGCTTGGGTCAGCGCGGCGCGGTGAAGCACACTCACTTGCGCCCCACCAAGTGCCGAGACCAGGCGGTGGCGGCTTCCTAACTGTTGCTCAATCGCCTCACAGGCCCGGATAGCCTCCAAGTGGGCAAACTCAAGGAGCAATAGGGCGACGCCAGCCACTCCGAGCAAGGTGCCGATCCGCCCCTCTAACCAATGGGCGAAATGGCCACCGTACGTTCGCGCAGCCGCCACCCAAGTGATCAGGGAGCGGCTGCCGGGCGTAGTGGCCATATTGAGTGTCGAGAAGTAGCGTTGAGTGCCCTGCGGGGCGGCACTAGGCTGCTATTTGGGGACGCAGCCGCTCAATGCGCGACTGAGAGGTTTGCGAGGGCATCAGGCAGAAGCGGATCTCGATATGGTCTTCCCCGGTCCGGAAGGGGATCACCATCCAGTTCTGAACGCCCGCGGAACGGGTGTGATAGTTGCGGCCAAACACCACCGTCGGCACGCTCAACCCCAACGGTCCCAACTGGCTCTCGAAGTTGGTTTTGACGTTGCCGATGATCATGTTGGCCACCTCCGCCATGGCGTCCAGCACCTCTTCATCCACCTCGGGGTAGGAGGACATCAGGAGTGCGCCGGCGAGCTTGCAGGCGGTTTGCTTATTGCAACCGATCCGGCCGCTGCCGGTCCAGCTGCCGCCGATACCCACCAGCGCCACCACACCGTCTGAGCCCGGAGGTTCAGACGTGGCGGTCTGCGGCTCCAACTTTTCGAGCGGCAAGTTAAGCATGGTGGAGAACACGTCTTCAGTGGCCTGTGTGACCGCCGCGACGATGTCCTCGGGTGATACGGTGCCGCTCATATGATGCCTGCGAGCTTTTCCTGGATCTGTTCCGCCGTGAAGGGCTTGCGGACATAGCCGGCGGCACCCAGTTCCAACGCCTGCAGCACCTTCGCCTGGCTACCTTCAGTGGTGACCATGACAATGGGAACCGACTTGAAATTCTCGTCGGCCTTCAGCCGGTTCAGCAGCTCAATGCCGTCCATGTTCGGCATGTTGATGTCTGAAAGAATTAGACCTACTTTGGCGGACTTCAGCTTCTCCAGCGCGTCCTTGCCATCGCAAGCCTCGTGGACTTGGCCTAGCGGAACCTCCGCCTGCACCAGTACCCGGTGGAGGATCTTGCGGATCGCCGCCGAGTCGTCAACAATCATCACGTCGAGTGCCATAACACACGTACCTTTCAATAATCTGGCCACGCTGGGCTAGCGCGATCCTCGTGAAACCATATCGACGCTGGCTTCAGGAGCGTGAGGGCAAGATTGATGATCGGTAAACAAGTAGCGTGCGGGCCGGATGAGTGCCCGGCAATCGGCGTAACTGGGCGCTACATCCGAGGAGCGTAGTAGCCCTTGCGGGCCCTCACCTGAAGCTCCTTGCGGCCCTTCACCCGGATATCAACCGGATGGAAGAGGCCGTCGGTCTTCAGCGGCTCCGGCCGGTAGAGAACGTTGTATTGGCTGCGCAACTCGTTGGCGATGTTTTCGAAGCTCTGCGTCAGGTCGTTCACCTTGAAGGGCGAAAAGTAGGTGCCGCCGGTCTGGTCGGAGAAGTACTTCAGCACCTTGTCGCCATCCGAAGGCATGCGCGTGATGTTGGTCGAGATGGTGTAGAGCACGGTGTCGGCCTTCTGCGCCATCTCCAGCGCCTGGTCGCGGGTATAGCGGCTCTGGTTGTCGTCGCCATCGGAGAGCACCACCAGCGCGCGCCGGAACTTGTGCATCGGCTGGTCCTGCATCATTTTGTCGCGGCAGGCGAAGAACACCGCGTCGTAGAGCGACGTACCGCCACCGGGCCGCATGCCGCGCACGGCCTTTTCGAGTTTGTCGACGTCCGTGGTCATGTCGGCGATCAACTCGGCGGAGGTATCAAAGCCCACGACGATCGCTTTGTCCTGCTGCCGCATCACACTACGCAGAAACTCAACGGCGGCTTCCTGCTGGAACCGGAACCGGTCGCGGATGGAGTTGGAGGTATCCACCAGCACGCCCAACCGGAGGGGCAAATTCGTTTCCGCCACAAACTCGAGAATGTTCTGCGGCTTCTTGCTTTCGATGATTTCGAAATCTTCCTGCGCCAGGTTGGTGACGAAGCGGCCCTTTTTGTCGGTGACGGTATACAGAAAATTGACGCGCGTCACATCGAGCGTGATGGTGCCGCTCTGATCCTGCGGCACCAGCTTAGGCGCTTGCTTGCTACCTTGGGCGAATGCCGCCGTACCCACCAGCGACGTCAAGAATGCTCTACGATCCTGCATGGCTACTATTGTAGGTCCGCGGGAACAAGGGAGCCTAGTTGGCGAGCGCGGCGAGCTTGAGCGTGACGCTGAGGGCGGCGTTCTTCTCGAGCGTCACCTTCTCCAGGCGCCCCTCAATCTTGCGCATCACTTCAGGGTCTTCCCAGAAGCCGGACTCAAACTCCTCCACGGCCAGGAGCAGGTAGTTGCCGGGGGCGAGATTGCTCAGCGACACGGCGCTCGACCGGTCAGCCGCGGCCGTGCGCACGACGCCAGGGTCCGACCAGCGGCTGCGGTCAGCGGGGAATAGCACCACCGTGGCTCCCTGCGTCACCGCCTCATCGCGCGTCACGGTGACGTTGAGCGAAGCCACTTCGTGATTGACGGTCACCCGCAAAGGTGCGGCGCTACCGGCAGCGATCTCCACCTCCTGCCCCAGCACCTCCATCTCGCCGTACTTGATGGACTCGATGTAGCCGCCCGCGCCCGTGGAGGCCGTGATGCGGTAACGGCCAGCGGCCACGCCTTCCACCACAAAAGACCCGTCTGGTTTGTTGCCGCCACGAGATCCGGCATTCATCATGCCTTCGACGTCGGCCAACGTGACCCGCACACTTTTCACATCACTCTTCTCCGGGTCACGCGCCACCACTTGGCCGGTCAGGTTCATTGCTGGCATCACCCGGATGGTGAGGTTGTCGATGTTGCCGGTGACGTCCAGCCTCTCCCGGTGCGCCGTTCCGCCACGGCTGACAGCTCCGCCGGCACCGCGCACCATCAGGTTGTAGCTGCCCGCCGGGACGCCCCGCAGTTCAAAGCGGCCTTCGGGTTGGCGGCCACCGGAACCACTCATCACGACGCCCGAAAAGGGAGCGTCGCGCGGCATCAGCATCACCGCCGCCCCGGCCGGGGGTTGGCCGCTGGCGGAATCGATCAGCCGCCCGCGTACGGTGTAGACGCGCGTTTTCTGCAAACGAACGTCGAACCCGGTCAGTTCGGCTCCCGCCGTCACGGCGATCTTCTGGGCGCGGCTGAGTTCGGTGACGCCGGGAAAGTAGGTGGTCACCATGCTCGAATCAGCGTTCTCGGCCAGGCCGCCGCCCGCCGGTCCGAACTGCTGGTTCGGGCTAACCTGCACGACCACTTCGCCGGGAGGGACGTTGACCAGCCGGAACTCGCCGCGGTCATCAGTGGCCGTGCTGCGTTGCGGGCCGCCTCGTCCGCCGCGCCCTCCCGCGCCGCCGCTGACCAGCATCACAAACGCCCCTTGCAGCGGGGCACCTTCATCGTCAAACACCCGCCCCGCGATCACGGCCTGCGGTAGCAACTCAATCTTCAGGTTCCGCAGGTCATCGCCTTCGGCCACCTTCACCGGCGTCGCGGGTTGGTTGGGACGCTTGGCCCCGTAGCGGCCATTGACGAACCCGTTGCGTTGGGCCGCCAGTGTGTACTGACCGGGGTCGACATCGGCGAAGCTGTACTTGCCCGCCGCATCCGTGGAGACTTTGCGGCCCCCGCCGCCACCCGGCCCGCCGGGGCCTCCAAATCCACCCCCACCGCGCCCGCCACCGCCGCCATTGGGAAGCAGCGTCACTTCGGCGCGGCGCAACGGTTCCTTAGTTTGGGCGTTGATGACGGTGCCTTCCAGCGTGGCGCGCTTGGGTTGATTGGCCGTGCTGGATGCCTGACCGGCAGCGTCGGCCACCAGGAGGATGAAGAAACTAGCTGTCCACAAAAGCAATCGCATAGGGGTTGAGTCCTAAGGTTAGACGGTCACCCCCGGTCTCTTGTTTCGTCGTCTCCCCCATAGATTCACGAATCTTAACCGAACGCGTACCCGGCCCCACGCCAGCCACTCGAATCAGTTGTGGTTCGGCGGTCAAGTTGGCCACCAGCAGCCTGCGCCGCCCGGCGCGTTTGAGGCTGAGGGCGATGGCCTTGAGCGGTGCCGAGGAGCCCATCGGCACCGCCGTGGCCCCGGCAAACTCCATCACCGCCGCCAGGACGTGTCGCACGGGGAAGGGTTGCCCGTTCTGGCTGAGGCCACCGGGTCCGGCCAGTTCGTAGTAGGTGACGCTGGACGCAGCGGCCTCCGCAAGATACTTCAGGCTGCCCACGGTCCAGGCGGCGCAGAACAAACTCGACTGGCGCGGATCCGGTGGGTTGGGCGTGTAGACCTTGGCTTGCGGGTTGAAGCGCGGACCCAGCGTCACCGGAGTGACCGCAATGGGCGCCGCCCCGAGGAACGCGCGCGCCGAACGGACCGTTGCCCCTTGAGGTTCCAGATTCTCGACCAGCGAACGGTTGTCAAAGGCATGCACCTGGGGGTTCAGCGAGTAACAGGCCACATCCAGCCACTTCGGGTCCGGCCGCTGGCGGTTCAGCTCAGTGAAGTATTCGTTGGTGCCCCCGCCCACAGGTGCGCCTTTCAAATACTTGCGGCCGAGATCGAGCCATTTCTGCGAAGTGGAGGTTTCACCCTGAGGCAGCACCAACCAGCGTGCGATGGCGCGCCCCTGGGCCAGTTCGGCCAGCTTCGCCAGATCGGCTTCCTGGGCCACCAGCGCCGCGATCTCCAGCGGCACGGGCGTAGCGGGCAGGGGATTCCCGGGGCGCCAGTCCACCCGCAGGTGGGCCGGCCTTAAGCCGGAAAGAGGCCCGGGCGCGTAGCCGAGACCAATGGCGGGCAGCGGAGTCTCGCGGGCCGCCGGGACCGGCTCGATCAGTACCTCAGTGGACCGGACGGAGCGGGCCGCCACCGGTCTCCCTTTCAGCGTTACCGTCACCACCTGCCGCACCCGGGTGCCTTGTGGCACCTCCACCGGCCACGGCTTGGCGAGCGGCGTGCAGTAGGTCTTGAAGTTGCCATCGGTCCAGTTGCGGTGATCTTCCATCTCGAAGGTCTCGCCCTCGAAGCGGACCTCGGCATCCAGGCCATTGGCCACGCGATGCGTAATCGCGCGCAGGTCCTGCACGGGCTGGTTGGGCGCGATCAACTGGGGGAACTGGGCCCGTACAGTGGAGCCATCAGATTTTTCCGCCACGTATTCCTGCCCCACGCATTCCGTCAGCGGGTGGAGGACACAGAAGCCAATCCGGTTACGCCGGAAGGATGTTTTGGCTTCTCCCGCCATCTCAAACCGGATGGTCCCCTGGGCATCGCCGGTGATAGTGCCTTGCCAAAAAAAGCTGATCGGCCCTTGCGTGCAATTGGCGGTGAAGGTGAGCTTAAAGCCGCCATCGGCCGTCTCCAGACGCACTTGGCTCACCTTGGGCAGCACGGTCAGCCAAGTGGAATCCCTCACCGCCGCATAGATGCCGCGCAGAATCTCGCGGTCACCCCAGCGCACGTAGCGCACAAAGCCCAACCCCGGCTCAAACTCCAGCGTCACCGGCCCGGCCACCAGGTTCATCACCGCCGGTGAGTCCGGTTCACTGGTCTGCGAGAGGGCCAGCCGGTAGGCCGCCGGAAGGGCGACGGCTGCCTGGAGGAGTTGCCGCCGGTTGAGGTCAGTTGAAAGACTCATGCCGGAGATAGACTATCGCAATGAGACTACGCTGTCTGTTGTTGCTTTGTGGCTCCGCGATGCTGTTCCCGGCAACGGCCGCTCCCCCGCTGGACCGGGGGTTGGGGCAATGGAGTTTCAACGCCCAGGCCTCCACTTATGAATCGTCTCCGGCGCCGCGTGAATCGACGCGCCTCTGGGAAGCGGCGGGAGATCAAGCCGGCGTGCCGATGGTGCACTTTCTTCACACCACCGTGAGCGCGCAAGGCCAGCCCGGGCGCACCGAGTTTACCGCCGCTATGACCGGGTGGCGTTGAAGTTGGTGAACCCCAGCGTGGTGGAGCAGACGTTCCGGCTGAAGGGCGAAGTGACCGTTCGCGCCACCCGCACCATCTCCGCCGACGGCAACCAGATGACCATCATCGCCACCGGCACCAACCCCGACGGCAAGAAGTTCCGCAACGTGTTGGTCTATACGCGGGTCAAGGGAGGGCGGTAGAGTGCGGCGGTCCCGTCGCCGGATGGTGCTGGTGGGCTGCTGGGCGGCGTTGCTGTCGCTCGCCTCCTGCGGCCCCACGGCCCGCGAGTGGAGCTGGAGCTACACCGCCCCCGGCATAACCGCCAGCGGCACCCTGTTGACCGAACGCACGCCCGATAGCGCGGGCTTCTACCGGATCCTCGCAATCCGGGGCAATCGCAACGGGGAGGTGATCACGGGCCTTCACCCCACCGGTCAGGCGATCCCAGGCAATGAGCCCTGGGCACTGGACAATCTGATCTCCACCACACCGGGGCGTCAGTTGACCACCCATGGCTTCGGCTTCGCCCTGGCGGGCGGCAGCTACGTGAATCCGTTCTTTGCCGCCAACCGGCCCCAGCCGGTCTACATCGAAGTCTTCTCCGCTCCGCCCCTGGTGCCGGACGCGAAGAACATGGGTCCGGAGGATGCCGAACGGCCCGTCACCTTCACGGCCCGGATCGAATAGCGGCTCCAGCGTCGCCGGTCTCCAATGCCTGACAATGCGAGAGAAGCCGCATGCCGTCCATTCTGTTGTTCTCCGACATCCACTCTGACCTGAAGGCGCTGGAAGCTCTGATGGCGATTGAGGCCGATTACTACTTCGCCGCGGGCGATCTGGTGAACTGGGCCAAGGGCCTCGACAAAGTGGGTGCCATCATGAAGCCGCGCGCGGAGCGCATGTTTGTGATCCCCGGCAATCACGAATCCGAAGGCGACATCGCGGCCTTCTGCCGACAGCATGGTTTCATCGCGGCACACGGGCAGTCGTACCAGATCGGCGGCCATCAGGTGGCGGCGCTGGGCTATTCCAACATCACGCCCTTCGACACGCCAGGCGAGTACAGCGAGCCGGAGCTGGAACGGCGGCTGGCCGTGTTTGCCGACTTGAAGCCCCTGGTGCTGGTCTGCCACTGTCCGCCCCATGCGACGCCGCTGGACGCCGCAGGCCCCGGCAAACACTTCGGCAGCCCCGCCGTCGCGCGATTCATTGCGCAGCACCAGCCGGAGCATTTCTTCTGCGGCCACATTCACGAGTCCGCCGGCGTCTCAGCCACGCTGGGCCGGACACAGGCTCGGAATTTGGGCAAGAAGGGTTTCTTGCTTGAGCTGTAAGCCGTGGCGGATGTTGGTCTGCAAACCGGTAGCGCAGGGGGAAGGGGGAACAATGCACTTTGGACGCTTGTGGCTAAAGTTGGTTGTGGTGCTCGGTGTGGCCTTGGGACTGACCACTCATGCCGGCGGGGCGGGACTTGCGGCCACGGGGCGCGCGATGCGTGGACGGGTGGTGGACCAGTCGAACAAGCCGGTGGCGGGTGCACAGGTTGAGCTTTTTGACAGCACCACCACTGGGCCTGATGGCCGCTTTGTCGTTCCTGTTGGAACAGTGGGCTTTGTCATCCGGAAGGCTGGGTTTGAGAGTAAGTTCGTCCGGACGCGCTCCATTCGGGAATGGACATTCGTGCTTTTGAATGCATCGGTGCCTCTCCTACCTATTTGCTCGGACCCCACGCGATACGTGAAGTTTGTGCAGTGGCACGGTCAGCGCTTTCTCTTGCCTCAAGTGGGTGGGGTAAGCGTTGGACCTGAGCGGTGGGACATCGACTACGTGGAGCGAATGCACACAATGGAATCTCCAAAAGGTACACTCGCTATCTCCCACGGGGTCGGCATGTCGTGGTTGCGTGGCAAGCCCGATGCGGCGTGGGTGTGGGATTCCGTTGACTTCAAAGAGAGGATTCACGCTGTGGGCGGGATTGAGGTCTTGGCAGCCAGGGGGGTGGATAAGCAGGGATTGCGGTGGCGCGTTCTGGGAACTGTGGGGGAGGTTGCCATCTATCGGGATGCGGATGAGCGGACGGCGCGGTTGTTTGATCAGGTAATGGACGGCATCTGTATCGTGGCGAAGAAGAATGTTCGGTGACGTCGCGAAGCCTCAAGCGGACAGCTCCGTTACAGTCGCGGCTTTGAAGATGCCCTTGAGTTACGGGACTTACGTGGACGAGTGGGCGGGCCCCCTCCTGCTGGTCGGGGCTCGGTCCGAGCTCGGACGGCGCGAGTGCAGAAACGCAAAAACGGCTCGCCCCCGAGGGGGACGAGCCGTCTTTGCTAGCTGCGAACTACTCTTTCAGGCTCCCAGAGCCGGGCCAACGAGCCCGGCCGGTTGCCCGAGCCGGTTAGGCTCTAGTAGTCCATGTCGGGGCCGTGGCCGCCGTGGCCGCCGGCCGGGGCCGCAGCCTTCTTCTCGGGGATCTCGCAGATCATCGCTTCGGTGGTCAGCATGAGGGCGCTGATCGAGGCGGCGTTCTGGAGGGCGGTGCGGGTGACCTTGGCCGGGTCGATGACGCCGGCAACCATCAGGTCTTCGTAGACGCCCGTGGCGGCGTTGAAGCCGTAGTTGACGTCGTTCGATTCACGCACCTTACCGATGATGATGGAACCTTCGTAGCCAGCGTTGTTGGTGATCGCACGCACCGGCTCTTCGCAGGCGCGCTTGATGATGTTAACACCGGTGGTCTCGTCGCCTTCGGTCTTCAGGCTATCGAGAGCCTTGGCCGCGCGCAGCAGAGCCACGCCGCCGCCGGGGACGATGCCTTCTTCAACGGCCGCACGGGTGGCGTGCAGGGCGTCTTCGACACGGGCCTTCTTTTCCTTCATTTCGGTTTCGGTGGCGGCACCGACCTTAATGACGGCCACGCCGCCGGCCAGCTTGGCGAGGCGCTCTTGCAGCTTCTCGCGGTCGTAGTCGGAGGTGGTTTCTTCGATCTGGGAGCGGAGCTGCTTGATGCGGCCCTCGATCGTCTTCTGGGCACCGGCGCCATCGATGATGGTGGTGTTGTCCTTGTCGACCGTGACGCGCTTGGCGCGGCCCAGGTCTTCCAGGCGAACGCCTTCCAGCTTGATGCCGGTTTCTTCCATGATGGACTTGCCGCCGGTGAGGATGGCAATGTCTTCCAGCATGGCCTTGCGGCGGTCACCGAAGCCCGGGGCCTTGACGGCGCAGGCGTTCAGCGTGCCACGCAGCTTGTTGACGACGAGAGTGGCCAGGGCTTCGCCTTCCACTTCTTCGGCGATGATCAGCAGCGGCTTGCCGGAGCGGGCAATCTGCTCGAGCACCGGCAGCAGGTCCTTCATGTTGGAGATCTTCTTCTCGTGGATGAGAATGTAGGGATCTTCCAGCACGGCTTCCATGCGGTCCGGGTCGGAGACGAAGTAGGGGGAGAGGTAGCCGCGATCGAACTGCATACCCTCAACGGTGTTGAGTTCGGTGTGCATGGTCTTCGACTCTTCGACGGTGATGACGCCGTCCTTGCCAACCTTCTTCATCGCGTCGGCAATGGTGTTGCCGATTTCGGTGTCGCCGTTGGCCGAGATGGTGCCCACCTGGGCGATCTTGGCGTCGTCGGTGACGTCGACCTTCATCTTGCGGACTTCTTCGACCACGACTTCGACGGCCTTTTCGATGCCGCGCTTCAGCGCCATCGGGTTGGCACCGGCGGCGACCGACTTCACGCCTTCGCGGAAGATGATCTGGGCCAGGATGGTGGCGGTGGTGGTACCGTCACCGGCAACGTCGGAGGTCTTGGAGGCCACTTCGCGCACCATCTGGGCGCCCATGTTCTCCAGCGGATCCTTCAGTTCCACTTCCTTGGCGACGGTGACGCCGTCCTTGGTGATGGTGGGGCCGCCGAACTTCTTCTCGAGGACCACGTTACGGCCCTTGGGACCGAGGGTGACCTTGACGGCGTCGGCCAGCTGATTCACACCGCGCAGGATCGCCTGGCGGGAATTCTCGCTATATACAATCTGTTTTGCAGCCATGGATGTGTCTCCTTAAAAATTCTCGCCTGACTACTTGTTCAGCACGCCCAGGACTTCGTCCTCGCGCATGATGAGGAATTCTTTTCCGTCCAGCTTGATCTCGCTGCCGGAATACTTGCCGAACAGGATGCGGTCACCCGCCACCACGTCCAGCGCGATCACTTTGCCATCTTCCAGGCGCTTGCCCTTGCCGACGGCGACCACTTCACCCTCTTGCGGCTTTTCCTTGGCCGCGTCCGGGATGATGATGCCGTTGATGACACTCTCTTGCTCTTCTACCCGTTTGACCACAATGCGGTCGTAAAGCGGACGAATATTCATAGTCCTTCTACCCTCTCCTAACGTTGGTTGTGTGTAGAGTTTGTACTGCTTGAAAAAACCCTTGAGATAACGAGAAAACCTCTTGGGACCAGCCCCGCCCCGGAACTCTCACGGGCTCCGGTAGCCGAAACAAGCTGCCCCCAGCAGGAAGCGTCACAGTGGCACTTCCCGCCCTTAGTTTTAGCACAAAAACGCGGCGAGTGACAAGATCAGGCTGTATATAGTTGAATCTAAGGGGAATATTTGTTGGTTAACGATGCTTTAGAATATGACCTTCATTGGGGCACGCTGAATAGTTGACAAGTGACGACTAAGATTTGTGCCTCCGGCCTTGAGAAGTGCAGGGGCAACCCGGAACGCCGGTAACGTGGGGGAAGCCCAAAAGCCAACGAGGGAGCGGTAGGAGCTCCCTCGTTGAGGTTTGTGGGGGTGGGGGACCGCTGCATGGCCGTCGCGGCCCGGTTGGCGGCTTGAGGGCGGCAGCGAGTTAGCGGCCGAGGTAGAGGTCACGGCCTTTCACCAGAGCGGCCATTTTGCGGTCGGCGACGCTGCGCTTCAGCATCCAGAAGCCGCAATCGGGGTGGATCCAACCGAGGCGGCCGGGTCCGAGCTGCTTTTCGATCTTGCCGATGGAGCGGGCGATCTCTTCAGGGGTCTCGATGTGGTTCACCTTGACGTCCACTACGCCCAGCCCCAGGACCAGCTTGGGGTTGATGTCCTTGAGCGCATCGAGATCAAGGTCGGGCGCTGGCCGGTGCGCAAGTTCCAGCACCAAGTGGTCGCAGTGCAGAGAGCTGAGGAACTCGATCAGCCGGATCCAGCTGCCTTTCTGGATGGTCTGGCCGCCGTAGTTGCCGAAGCAGAAGTGCACGGCGCGCTCCGTGCCGGGGGAGATGGCGTCCAGCACGACATTCATGGCCGCGGCCGCGATCGGCGCATCGGCGGGGTTGACGGGGATGTTGGCTTCGTCCACCTGGCTGCTGGCGCAAGGAAGCTCGCGAACCTGCCAGGCCAGCACTTCGGCGATGGCCATCAGCATCTGCTCAAAGTCGTTGTAGTGGCGGTCATCGAGAGTGCGGGCCAGCATGTAGGGGCTGGTGACGGTGAACTTGAAGGGGACACTGGCGGCGCTGGCGGCGGTTTCGCAATCGGCCAGCAGGTTCAGTGACCCTTCGGTGATGGGGCCTTCGACGACGCCAGCAGCTTTGCGGCGGAACTGCATGGTCTGCTTGCGGGCGAAATGCTCATGATCGCTGCGGCCCAACTGGGCGCGGATGCCGCCCATGGGGCGGATGAAGTAGTCGATCATCCCGTTGGTGTCGGGGTGGTTGATGTCGAAGCGGTAGAGCTCGCCGTCGGTGGGCAGGTCAATGCCGAACTGGCGCTGGATGTCGAAGACGACACGGGTGGCGTCCAGGCGGGCCTGCTCTGAGGGGAGCGCGGCCAGCCATTCGGGAACGGGATAGCTGCCGACGGTGGTGGTTTTGATGGATGGTGCGGACATGAGACTGCTATGGCCTTTCTGGTATGTCAAGATGCGGTCCACGCCCTGGTGTTACTGGGCGCAGACCTCAGGCGGGCAGCGGGACCATCTGGGGGGTCCCGCATCTGCCGCGTCAATAACTGGAGAAGTTAGTTAGACCTTTTCCGGCACCACATAGGGGGCGCGGTAAGGATTCCGGGTCATCGCTTTGTTCGCTTCGGCGTCGTTGATGAACTTCCGGGTCTTGTCGTCGAAGTTGAGCTTGCGGCCCAGGCGGTAGGCCATGTTGGCCAGATGGCACATGGCGGCGGCGCGGGCACCGATCTCGATTTCGGCGTGCAGGTCTTCCGTCTTGCGCGACTTCACGCCGTCGATGAAGTTTTGCATGTGCGGCACGGTGTCCCAGGGAGTGCGCTGGACGGGTTCGTCCATCACCTTCTCGCTCTTCTCGCCCTTGTAGACCTGGAAGCCGCGGTGATCGACGGCCATCCAGCCATCAGAGCCGTAGAAAACGTCGCCGATGCAGTTGGGGTCGCCCGCGTGGGTCATGCCCGCTTCACCATTGGTGAGAAGTCCGCGGACCTCAAACTGAGCCTGGACGCCGTCGCCCCAATCAAAGGTGGCCATTTGGGTGTTGGGCGTTTCCTGATCGTCCTCGTAAGCCAGCTTGCCGCCGGTGGAGACGATGGACTTGGGCAGCGTGGTTTTGCCCAAGCCCCACATGACGATGTCCATTTCGTGCACGCCCTGGTTGCCGATGTCGCCATTGCCGGTATCCCAGAACCAGTGCCAGTTATAGCGGAAGCGGAGCTCATTGTAAGCGCGCATCGGGGCGGGGCCCAGGAACAGATCCCAGTTCACGCCCGGCGGCGTCGGCTCATCCGCCTTGTGTCCGATCGACTTACGGCGCTTAAAGCAGAGGCCTTTGGCCATATAGACCTTACCGATAACGCCTTCACGCAGTAACTGCATCGCCTTCATCTTGTGCGGTGTGGAACGCGACTGTGAACCAATCTGCACCATGCGGCCATACTTACGCGCCGCGGCCACCATCTGGTAACCCTCAAACATGTTGTGGCTGGCGGGCTTTTCGCAGTAAACATCCTTGCCGGCCTGCATGGCCCAGATGGAGCCGAGCGCGTGCCAGTGGTTGGGCGTGGCAAAGCTGACGGCCTGGACTTCCTTATCCTCAAACAGCTTGCGCATGTCGCCGTAGCCCTTGGGCGTGGGGTTGGCGCCGCCTTTGGCCACTTTGGTCTGGCCCCGTTCCAGCGCGGCCTGATTGACATCGCACAGCGCCACAATCTGGGCGCCAGGGATGTTCAGGTAGTAGTCCATGTGGTTGTTGCCACGGCCACCCAGGCCGGTGACAGCAACGCCGACGCGATCATTAGCGCCCAAAATGGGACGCGCCGCAGTGGCCAAAGCAGCAGACGCCTGCACGAAGCGGCGGCGGGAAGGAGAGCCAGGATTGAGGTTCATACGGTGAAAACCGAACTGATTGTATCAATCCTGGCGGGCGGGCGGAGTACTGGGGCGGCACCAAAAGGAAAAGCGCCCCGAAAGGAGCGCTTCAGCAAGAATACTGAGATCAGTAGGGTCTTGCGGCATGTGAAAGTCACCTTTCAGTGCCTTACTAGGACACGGCCGGCCAATCACCGCTTTGATACACTACGAAAACTATACGCTAACGTGACGATCTCGTGCAAGAATTTCTTATGCCTGAGATCACAAACTACGTGCTGGGAATTGACCTCGGTGTCCGTTCGGTGGGTCTGGCGTTAATCGACCCCGAGGGGCGCCAACTTGTAAACACCGCCGTGAGAGTGTTCCCAGCGGGGGTTGAGGGCGGAGAAAGCGCGTTTGAAGTTGGGAAAGAGACGTCGCGCAATGCTGATCGGCGGAAGAATCGACTGGCGCGGCGGCAAACTGAGCGGCGGGCGCGGCGCGGAAGAAAGATCTTTTATCTCCTCCAGGGTGCCGGACTCTTGCCCCCGGGTGATCCGCATCTCGCCTTAAAAGCGCTGGATCGGGACCTTTCACGAAGTTACCCACCTCATCCTGGAGTACCGTACACGTTGCGGGCCAAAGCGCTCGATACCGCCTTGGCACCCTATGAGCTGGGCCGGGCACTGTACCACTTGGCGCAACGACGGGGATTTCTGTCCAACCGCCGGGCGCCCGTGAAGGATGACGAGGATGCGGGCAAGGTGAAGTTCGGCATCGAGTCATTAAGCAGTGCCATGCGCGCGGCGGGGGCGCGGACGTTGGGTGAGTACTTCAGCCAAGTGGACCCGCATGATTCTCGCATCCGGACCCGTTACACGGACCGGAAGATGTATCTCACCGAGTTTGATGCGATCTGCGCGGCGCAAGCTCCGCACCACCCCCAGACGCTGACACCGGAGTTTCGGGCGGAGCTGAAGCAGGCGATCTTCCACCAGCGGCCCTTGAAGGACCAGAGCCACCTGATTGGGGCCTGCACGCTGATCCCGACAGAGAAGCGGGCACCGCTCTATCACTTGGACTTCCAGCGGTTCCGGTTGCTGGACAAGGTGAACAATCTGCGGTTGGCGGACTCCGAGCGGTATTTGACGCCTGAGGAACGGCAGAAGCTGGTGGCGGCGCTATCTATTCAGGAGAGCTTGACCTATGCCAAGGTGCGGGAGTTGCTGGGGCTACCCAAGAGTGCCAAATTCTCGATTGAGGCGGGTGGGGAAAAGAAGATTCTCGGCAATGTGACGAATGCCCGGTTTGCGGAGGCGTTGAACTTGCGGTGGGACCAGATGGTGCGGGGCGAACAGGATGCGCTGGTGGCTCTGTGGGCGGCGGCACCGGATGATGAGAGCTTTCAGGCGCGGCTTGAGGAGACCGGGGCGTATTCGCCGGAGGAGATTGCCGGGCTGTTGACGGTCCGGCTGCCGGATGACTACGGCGGGTTCTCGCTGGCGGCGATCCGGCAGTTGTTACCCAAGCTGGAGGAGGGGCTGACGACGGGCCAGGCGCGCAAGGAGGTCTTTCCGGAAAGCTTTGCCGCGGCGGAGCCTCAGGACCGGTTGCCACCCGTGCTGGATGCCCTGCCCGAGTTGCGAAATCCAGCCGTGACGCGGACGCTGACTGAATTGCGGAAAGCCGTCAATGAGCTGGTGCGGCGCTACGGCAAGCCGGGCACCATTCAAATCGAGCTCGCCCGCGACTTGAAGCGCAACAAGAAGGACCGGCAGGCGCTGACCGACCAGAACCGGGAGAACGAGAAGAAGCGGGAGAAGGCGCGGGCGGAGCTATTGACCTTCGGATTAACGCAGCCCTCCCGGCGCGACATTGAGAAGTACATCTTGTGGGAAGAGTGTGCGCGGATGTGCCCGTATTCCGGCCGGCCGATCAGCCTGCATGCGCTTTACCAGGAGCCGCAGTTTGACATTGAGCACATCATTCCGCACTCGCGATCACTGGATGATTCGTTCCAGAACAAGACCCTGTGTTTGCGGGAGTACAACCACCGCAAGCACAACCGGACGCCGTGGGAGGCGTTTGGCGGCAACCCGGAAGAATGGGAGCCGATGGTCGCGCGGGTGAAGAAGTTTGGCAACAAGAACAAGTTGAAACGGTTTGAGATGCGGGAGACGGAGACGGCGGAGCTGTTGGAGCAGTTTTCGTCCAACCAGTTGAACGATACGCGGTACATGTCGAAGCTGGCGGGTAAGTATCTGGGCTTGTTGTATGGCGGAACCGTGGATGTGACGGGCACGCAGAGAGTGTTTGCCTGTGCGGGTGGCGTGACGGCGATGTTGCGGCGGATGTGGGGTCTGGACCGGATCTTGAATGTGGATGCGCCGGGCAAAAGCCGTGAGGACCACCGGCATCATGCGGTGGATGCGGCGACGGTGGCGGTGGCGTCACGGCGGATGATCCAGTTGCTGGCGACGGCAGCGGGCCAGGCAGAGGCGGCGGGGCAGAGGCGGGTGAAGTCGTTTGAAGAGCCGTGGCCGGGATTTGGGGAGCAGTTGCGAGTGGCGATTCTGGATTCGACGACGGTTTCGCACAAGCCGGAGCGAAAGCTTTCGGGAGCGCTGCATGAGGAGACGCTTTATGGGCGGCCCAAGCAGGATGCGGCGGGCAAGAACTGGGTGCACATCCGGAAGCCGGTCCATCTGCTGAAGGAGAAGGATATTGAACAAATTGTCGACCCCACCATCCGGGAGCGGGTGCGGCTACAGGTGGGCCTGCTGGGTGGCGACATGAAGAAACTGGAGCGGGAGCCGGCGACGCTGGAGACGGCCGACGGGCGCCGCATCCCCATTAAGCGGGTCCGTATCCGGCTGGTGGCGCAAACGCGCGTGATTGGCCAGGGGCCCCGGCAGCGCAATGTGATCCCGGGTGACAACCATCACATGGAAGTGGTGGCCGTGCAGAAGAAGGGAAAGACGGCCTATGTCGGCCATGTGGTTTCACGCCTGGAAGCGACGCGGCGGCATGCAGCGGGGGAGCCTGTGGTCAGGAAAGAGCATGGGCCGGATACGGAGTTTCTATTCACGCTGAGTGAGGCGGATATGGTGGTTTGGAAAGGCAAGTTGTGGAGGGTGAGAGGAATAGCAGATCAGAGTGGTGGGCGGCTGACGATGAGCGAGGCGAGTGATGCGCGCATGAAGCGGGAGCTTAAGCCGGGGATCGATCTGATGACGAATAATGTCCACACGGTCTGCTCTACCGGAGGTCAGAAAGTCCGAGTGACCGCACTCGGCGACATTCGAGAAGCACATGACTGACCGCATCCTTGACATCACCGCCACCGCCGCTTCCCTCCATACCCGGCATGGGCTGCTGGTGGTGGATGTCGAGGGGGTGGAGCGGGAGGCGATTCCCTTTGCGGACTTGGCGGCGGTGGTGGTCTCCAACCGGCAGGTGGTGTTTACGCAATCGGTGCTAACCGGGCTGGCCGAAGCGGGGGCGACGCTGATCACTTGTGATGAGAAGCACCATCCAGCCTCCATGCTGCTGCCGCTGGCCGGGCACTATGCGCAAGGGGAGCGGTTTGCGCGGCAGGCGGCGCTGCCGGAGCCACGCAAGAAGCGGTGGTGGCAGGCGATTGTGCGGGCCAAGATCAACGCGCAGGCGATGACGCTGGAGCGGTTGCGCGGCCTGGATTACGGCTTGGCCGGCATGGCGCGCCGGGTGGCCAGTGGAGATCCGCAGAATGTGGAGGCACAGGCGGCCCGGCGCTACTGGATGCTGATCTTTGGCGATAGTGAGTTCCGGCGCGGTGAAGAATCCGACCCGCGCAATGCGCGCCTGAACTACGGCTACGCCATCCTGCGCGCCGCGGCGGCGCGGGCGTTGTGCGCCAGCGGGTTGCATCCGTCGTTCGGGCTGCACCACCGCAACAGGTTGAACCCGTTTGTACTGGCCGATGACCTGATGGAGCCGTTCCGCCCCATGGTGGACCGGGTGGTGGCGCAACTGGACACACCGGAGTCGGAATTGACGCCCGCCGTGAAGCGCGCACTGATCGGTGCGGTGACGGCGCGTTACCGGATGGAGGGCGAGCAGCGGACGCTGTTCGATTTGTTCACCCGGACGGCGCAGGGGCTGGCGGCAGCGGTGATGGCGGCCGATCCGGGGTGGAAGCCGGGGGCGTGGGAGTTTTTGGATTGAAGAGGGAAGTCGCTTGAATGCCACTTTCGGGGTACCGCGTGATGTGGCTGTTTGCCATGTTCGATTTGCCGGTGGAGACCAAGGAGCACCGCCGGGAGTATGCGCAGTTCCGCAAGAAGTTGCTGGGGGCGGGGTTTACGATGTTGCAGTATTCGGTTTACGCCAAGCACCTGCCCAGCGAGGAGGCGGGCGACAGTTTGAGAGCGCAAGTTCGGGCGGCTCTTCCGCCGCACGGCCAGGTGAGACTGCTGGCGGTGACGGACCATCAGTTTGGCAAGATGGATGTCTTCTTTGGACGGAAGCGGCGTGCGGCGGAAGAGCCGCCCATGCAGATCAGCTTGTTTTAAGGGCGTGGCGCAAAGAAAACTCCCCCAGCCTGAGTGGGTTACGGGGGAGGTAAGTGTATCAAAGCGGGGATTTCCGACCAGCCCTAGCCAGCGGCTACATGCTGATGCCGGGACAGTATAG
>JAPKYX010000170.1 GCA_026394075.1 Acidobacteriota bacterium | reverse complement strand
TTGGCGTAGCTGCCAATCATCACCAGCGCCCGCGTCCGCTCCGGATAAGTGGCCGCAAACAGTGCCGACAGCGGCCCGCCTTCGGAGACGCCCATGATCACGGCGCTCTCTGACCCAACCGCCTCCATCACGGCGCGTACGTCATCCATCCGTTCTTCCAGAGTCGGTAGGGCGGAGACGGGAACGCGGTCCGACAAGCCCGTGCCGCGTTTGTCGAACACGATCAGCCGCGCGAAGGACGCCAAGTGGTGTAGAAAACGTGCGAAGTGGGGCTCTCGCCAGAAATACTCCAGGTGCGATACCCAGCCCATGACAAACACCAGATCGATGGGGCCATCGCCCAATACCTGATAGGCAATGTTGACGTCACCGGAGCGGGCGTAGTGAGTGGTGGGTAGGGGCGCAGAGGCAACCAAAGACAACGGGCGCGGGGCCGCGAGCGGCGCGGCTTCGGTGGCGACAGCCGTATTGGCGGCCTCCATGAACCGGTAGCCGAAACGCGCCACGGTCTCGATGTAAGAGCACTCCGCCGTCTGGCCCAGCGTCTTGCGCAACACGGAAATGTGCTGCACCAGATTGCCCTCCTCGACAAACGCTTCCGGCCACAAGCGGCTCATGATCTCGTCCTTGCTCAAGACGTGGCCGCGGTTTTGGACCAGCAGGCAGAGCAGGTCCAGCGCCTTGGGGGTAACCGCCACCGGACGGCCATGCCGCAGCAATTGACGCTCAGCCGGAAGCAGGCGGAAGGGGCCAAACGAATAGGCGCCAGGGGGCTGGGCGGCCGTTGATCCGTCATTGAGCAAGAATTGACCCAGAATTTACCCCCGCTTCAGGTCTTTACCTGAGTGTCCCCGCCATACTCGGGGTCATGAAACGAACACTACTTTCTGCCATCCTCGCGCTAACTCCGGCATTTGCCGGTCCCGTGGTCTTCTCAGCGGCAGGTGCCGCTACGGGCGACATCACCACCGCACTAACGAATTTCCGGACCGCGCTGGGAGCACAGAATCCGAACACCGCCACCAACTTTGTGGGTGGCCGCCGCGAGATCAACTGGGACGGGGTGCCAGCTAGTGCCACTGAACCCAATGCTTTCCCCGGAAATTTCTTTAATGGTAGCGCTGCTGGCCGGGCTCGCGGCATCACCTTCTCGACGCCGGGCAGCAGCCTACTAGTCTCGGTGCCCGATGGCGGCGACGACTATGCGTTCTTCAGCCCGTCCAAGGTGTTTGAGCCGGTGGGGAGTGACATCACCGATGTGAATTTCTTCTCTCCCAAGGACCAGAAGACCGTGGCCGTCACCAACGGCTTCGGAGCTATCTTCCTGGACATCGATGACTCCACCACCGCGTCGATGGAGTTCTTCGGCCTCAGCGGAGCGTCCTTGGGCGTCTACCAAGTTCCGTCCTTTGCCGGCACGAAGACGTTCTCGTTTCTCGGCGTGAAGTTTGATTCTCCGGCGATCGCCCGGGTCCGCATCACCAGCAGTTCACTCACTGACGAGACGGCGATGGACGACTTTATCTACGGCGAACAGACCGCGACACCGGAGCCCGCGACTTGTGCGACGCTGGCGGCGGCACTGGCTGGGCTGGCGGTGGTGAAGCGGAGGTCTGCGCGCCAATAGTGCGCGAGATCAGGGCGGGGGGAGCTGGGCGGCGGGGTTTCTTACGGGGCCCCGCCGTATCTTTGTCAGATCGCACTTTGCGCAGTTTCGGACGGATTCGGACAGACCGTCGCCCAATTGTAGATACTTGAGTCGTGGAGAAGACAACACAGGGCGACCTCGCGGCCGGATTGGTCGTCTTTCTGGTTGCTTTGCCGCTCTGCCTGGGAATTGCGCTGGCTTCGGGTGCGCCCTTGTTTGCCGGCGTGATCGCCGGGATGGTGGGCGGCATTGTGGTGGGGTTGCTTTCCGGCTCACCGATTTCAGTTAGCGGACCGGCAGCGGGGTTGGCGGTGATTGTCGCCTCCAGCATCCAGACCCTGGGCAGCTTTCCTCTGTTTCTCCTGGCCGTCTCACTGGCGGGCGTGATCCAGATTGTATTCGCCATGCTGAGCTTCGGCCGCGTGGCTAACTACGTACCGAGCTCGGTCATTAAGGGAATGCTGGCGGCCATCGGGATTGTGATCATCCTGAAGCAAATTCCACATGGGCTGGGCCGGGATAAGGACTACGAAGGCGACTTTACGTTTCTCGAGAATGCCAAGGACAATACCCTCACCGACATTCTGAATGCCGTCATCAGCTACAACGGCGAGGCGGTGCTGATCTGCGCTGTTGGCTTAGCCATCTTGCTGGCGTGGGAGCGGAAAGAGGTACAGCGTTTCCGGGTGGCGAAGCTAATCCCGGCCTCCCTGGCCGTGGTCATCGTGGGGACACTGCTCAATGAGCTGTTCCGCGCATTCTTCCCGAACTTTCACCTCTCTGACCCGGAGCATCTGGTGGTGCTGCCAGCGGCAGCGGATCTGGGCGCGTTCTTCAAACAGTTCACATTGCCGGACTTTGCCGGATTCACCGATCAAAGGGTCTACCTGGCGGCGGCCACCATCGCGGTGGTGGGCAGCCTGGAGACGCTGCTGTCTATTGAAGCCGCTGATAAGATCGACCCCTACAAGCGCATCACGTCCACCAACGTCGAACTGGTGGCGCAAGGCATCGGCAACTTCCTGTCCGGCCTGATCGGCGGGCTGCCCATTACTTCAGTCGTGGTCCGCACATCCGCCAACGTGTATGCCGGGGGCAGCACCAAGTTGGCCACCATTACGCACGGCGTTCTTTTGCTGGTGGCCGTTTCACTGGTACCTGGGCTATTGAACCGGATTCCGCTGGCCGCACTGGCCGCCATCCTGATGATGATTGGCTACAAGCTGGCGAAGATTGAACTGTTCCGGCAGATGTACAAGGCCGGGTGGAATCAATTTCTGCCGTTCATTGTCACTGTGGTCGCCATTGTCTTCACTGACTTGTTGAAGGGAGTGCTGGTGGGCTTCGCGGTGGGTATCTTCTTTGTGGTCCGCGCCAACCACCACCAGGCGGTGACACTGGTCAGCCAGGAAAACTACTACCTGATGCGGCTGAATAAGGATGCGACGTTTGTCCACAAGGCCATGATCAAGTCGTTGTTGCGGTCAATTCCTAATGGCTCAACGGTCATTATCGACGGCACCAAGGCGCTCTATGTTGACGACGATATCGCGGAGGTGGTGGCGGAGTTTCGCCAGTCCGCTTACTTCCGCAAGATCACTGTGGAAACCAAGAACTTCGACCATAAACTGAGGGCGGGCGTCGTCATCGGGGCCGCGCACTAGGGACGGACTATCATCGATGGACTCGTACAAGAAACTACTACTGGCCAATAAGGCGTGGGTGCAAGACCGCATCAGCATCCGCCCCGACTATTTCGAAGTGATGGCCAAGGATCAGACGCCGGAGTTTCTCTGGATCGGCTGCTCCGATTCGCGGGTTCCGGCCGAAGACATCACGGGCACTGAACCCGGCGAACTGTTTGTGCACCGCAATGTGGCCAATCTGGTGATCCACACCGACTTCAATATGCTGAGTGTCCTGCAGTACGCGGTGGAGGTGCTGAAGGTGAAGCACGTCATCGTCTGCGGCCACTATGGCTGCGGCGGCGTGCAGAATGCGATGTCACGCAAGCATCTGGGCCTGATCAACAAATGGCTACGCCACATCAAGGATGTCTATCGCTTCCATGCGCGGGAGTTGGAGACGATCCGGGACGACGGCCAGCGGCTGAGGCGGTTGGTGGAGCTGAACGTCGCCGAGCAGGTGCAGAATCTGGCGGAGACGTCGTTCGTTCAGCGGGCTTGGCTGACCGAGCAGCGGCCGGAAGTGCACGGCTGGGTGTATGACATGCAGACCGGCTATCTGAAAGAGATCGCGCACATGTCGCCGGGCACCCACCTGGAGCCTATCTACGAATTCGAGTTCAACGACAACCCCGGACACGGCCACTCTTAGACCGCGGCACTCTAGTTCAGCAGATTGCGCCGCGCGTAGCCGGACACGGTGGGCGAGGGGGGCACCCATTTGGGGTTGCGGGCCTGTTGTTCAAAACGCTTGATCGCGATGTCGAAATCGTTCAGCAGTTGGCGCTTTAGGGCATCAGGGGCAAACGAGTGTTGCAGGCTATTGCGGCCCAGTTGCACCACTTCGTCCCAGGTCAAGCTAAAGGTCCGGATGGCGGTGAAGTATTCGTCGGTCAAGTTGGAATCCCAGCTGCCTTGATCATCGGTGTTGAGACAGACCGGGATGCCGAAACGAAGGTATTCGATAAAGGGATGCACCGCCAGATCGGGCGTGTATTCCAGCAGCTTGTTCGAGACCAGATTGCTTTCGATCAACGTCCGGCCGTGGCGCAGCAGCAGCATGGTGTCCGGGTCAGTGATCAGGTTCAGGCCGTGGCCAATACGCTCCGCACCCAGCACCAGCGTGTTGCGGACATCGCGGCCGGGTGAATCCACTTCGCCGCCGTGGAGCGAGAGGTGGATGCCGGAATACTTGCGCCGCTGCGCGCGGAAGGCCTCAAAGAAGCGGAGCGGGTGCCCCTTGTCGTTGTCCTCGCGGCCGGCCATGTTGACGCCCACCCAGTAGTCACGGTTGCGATCAACAAAGGCGAAGGTATCCGTGAGGCGCTGTTCTGCCGTGGGGATGAAGCGGATGAAGATGCCTTGGTAGCGGACTGGGATGGGCGACTCCGCGGCGACCTTCTTCAGGGCCGCAGTGGCCGCATCGGGATCGGCGGCGGCCAGGGGAGAGGCCATCACCTCGGTATAGCGAACCCCCTCGGCGGCCCAGCGCTTTAGCGTCTTCGCGAACACTTCGGCGGCCACTTCGTGATCCCGCCCCAGGTCCGTGATGCGGGTGACGATGCGTTCGAAGAACTCATCGCGGCCTTCGCCCGGGCGGTCGAGAATATGGGCGGAGATCCATTCGTCGCGCGGGGCATCGCGGAGGGGAATGTATTCGCCTTTCTCGCAGTCGGACAAGGCTTGATAGCGGGCGCGGGGAATGTTGCGCCACAGAAGCGGCGCCGCCTCGGGCCCGCAATTTGCGATGCGGACGCGGGTGTAGAAACGGTCCTTGGCAGAGTCGTACCAATCCGACGCCCAGAACGAAAGCGAGTAGTGGACGTGCAGGTCCGCGCCCTTGGGCATGGCGTAGAGCAGTGCGTAGAGTTGCGCGGGGCTCAGGGTCCGCTTCAGCTCTTCAAAGCGCGGGCCGAACTCCTGCGCCGAACTGCAGAGCGCCGTCAGGATGAGGGATACGATGGTGCGTCGCAATCCGTCAGTATCGCATCCGCGCCGGATCCGGGCAGTTTTCCGAAAGTCAGCAGACCGCTCCGTTGCCGTCGCGGCTCGGTACGCGTCTTGCGGTTTGTGACACTTGCAGCTTTGGATGCCTTACTCCCGGGCTGCGCGCTGCCGGCTACCGCTCCTCCACCGGCAGCGTGATCTTCGACCCATCAGTACCGCCAAAATAGACCCGCTGCGTCGCTTTCACAAAATCAGTGGAGAGCGCCTTGGGGATCTCCATAAACTTTTGCGGGTTGCGGTCCGTGAGCGGGAACCAGCTGCTCTGGATCTGCACCATGATGCGGTGCCCGGCGCGGAAGGTGTGGGCGACGTCGGGCAAGGAGAAGGTGATGCGGTCCGGTTTGCCTGGCTCAAAGGGGGCGGTGCCCGGCGCGGAAGGTGTGGGCGACGTCGGGCAAGGAGAAGGTGATGCGGTCCGGTTTGCCTGGCTCAAAGGGGACGGGCTTTTCGAAGCTTTGGCGGAACTTGCCACGGAACGGTTCGCCGCGGACCAGTTGCTGATAGCCGCCCATCGTGGAGACGGTCGGCAGCGGGACGGAGGGCGCGGCCGTTGCACCCGGTGCTGGCGCAGGCGGCAGGGGCACGTTGTAGTCGACGGCATCGCCCGGGTAGACATCGATGATCTTCACCACGAAGTCGGAGTCGGTGCCCGTGGTCGAGACCTTCAAGTCCACCTGGATGGGGCCGGTCACCGTCACATCGCGCTCCAGCACCTCGGACTTGTAGACCAGTACGTCCGGCCGCGCAGCGGCGAACCGGTCACCGTCACATCGCGCTCCAGCACCTCGGACTTGTAGACCAGTACGTCCGGCCGCGCAGCGGCGAAGCGTTGGTCTTCGGTCATGTAGGTGTTGGGCACGCGCGTCGCCAGGCCGTTGATGTAGGGCACGGGCTTGGCCGGGTCAGAGATGTATTCATCAAAGCCAGTCCCGCCCGGACGCTGCCATGCCAGCTTGCCCTTGGCGTCCAAGTGGATGGTGGTAGGTTTGGCACCGGCGGGCGGCCACGCCGGGAACTTGCGCCATTGGTTGCGGCCGGTCTCAAAGACGTAGGCGCGGGGGAACTTGTTTTCGCCCTTGCCCTTCAGGTGGTGCACAAAGAAGGGCAGTTCGATATTGGCGCGATAGTAGGCGGAGGTCTTCGAGCCGAAGTTCAAACGCCCCAACCGGTCGCCATCGCCGCGCGCGAAGCCGCCGTGGTTCCACGGACCCATCACCAGCATGTTGGTGGCAGGCGGCGAGTTCTTTTCCATAAAGCTGTGTTGCCGCAACGGACCCATGGGATCCTCGGTGTCGAACCAGCCGCCCACCATCATCACGGCTGGTTTGATGTTCTTCAGATACTTCCAGACGGCGCGCGACTGCCACACCTGGTCGTAGGTGGTGTGATCGATATTCAGATTCCAGAACGGCTGCTGGTTCTTGAAGTATTTTTCATTGGCGTTGGCCAGCGAACCC
This sequence comes from Acidobacteriota bacterium, assembly GCA_026394075.1. Taxonomy (GTDB): domain Bacteria; phylum Acidobacteriota; class Terriglobia; order Bryobacterales; family Bryobacteraceae; genus JAPKYZ01. Next base: position 15,315 of record JAPKYX010000170.1, on the reverse strand, counting down.
ATTTCGAGATAAAAGTCATACCCATCGGGGGAGCCGAACTGGAAAGGAATCGATGGCTTGGGCGGCTCCGGGTCCCCTTCGCGATTGCGGAAGCCCATGTAGAACGCAAACCGGTGCGCCAGCATGAACGCGCCATTGTGATAGACGTCGTCGCCCATGTAGTAGTCGGTCACCGGAGCTTGCGGCGACACCGCCACCAGCGCCGGGTGAGCATCGATCATGCCGGCGGAGGCATAAAAGCCGGGCTGCGAGATGCCCCACATGCCTACCTTGGCGACGGCGCCGGGGACGTTCTTGGTCAACCATTCGATGGTGTCGTACGTGTCGGTGCTCTCATCCAGATCCTTGGGCCCTTTGTTGGGCTTGTGCGGGCGGATCAGCTCATAGACGCCTTCGCTCATGTAGCGGCCGCGGACGTCTTGGTAGACGAAGATGAACTTCTCGCGCGCGAACAGGTCCGACGGCCCCAGGTTTGCCCGGTACTGTTCGATGCCGTAGGGCGCGACGCTGTAGCCGGTGCGCTGCATCATCATCGGGTAGGTCTTCTCGTCGGTGAAAACGTCCTTGGGGACATAGACCGACGTGAACAGCTTCACCCCATCGCGCATCGGGACGCGGTATTCGAACTTGGTGTAGTTCTCGCGCACCCAGTCGCGGTTCACCGCATTGGCGGCTCCGCCGGGCGCGGCGGTCACCTGACACAACAGAGGTGAGGACGCAAGCAAGGCCAGTGCGGTGGAGCGTGTGATCTTCGACATCCGATCAGTTTCGCAGAATCGGACGGCCGCGTAGTGGTTGGCGCTACTGGCTCATGCCACGGGCGTTGATGCGCCAGATCTTTTCGACCTGCCCGCCGCGGTGGCAGAAGATGCGGTCGTAGAGATTGACGGTCGGGTCGCAGTGCGTGACGGTGAACTCGACGCGGTCGCCTAGGTTGATCGCGCGCGGGGCCTTCTTCAGGTCCAGGCGGCCATGCTCGTCTCCGGCCCACGCGTAGGGAACCCCCGGATGCGACACCGATTCGGGAGTGCCGCCCGAATCAGTCGCAAACGCCTTCAATCCCGCATCGACCACCGCGATGTCGTCCGATGGCTTCGAATAGACACTGGCCACGACGGTCAGCGAGTGCGCGAAGTCAGAGTACTTTTCCGTGCCCGTGGAACTGCCGATGCTCCCGTAGCCTTGATCCATGAAGACGTAGCTGCCGGGCTGCAGTTCGGTGACGCCGTCGATCTCGCTGTCGATGTTGTAGGTGCCGGTGGAGCCGCCGGAAAGCCAGGGGCAGGGAATGCCATCCTTCTCAAACAGACGCCGCGTAGCCACGGCCTGGCCCATCCATTCGGTGGAAGTAGCGCGGCGCTTCTCGAAACCTTGCACGTGCGCGGAGAAGCCCGAATAGGCCTGGATGCCGGCCAGCTTCAAGTTCTTCATCTGGGCGACCGCCCGCGCCAGGCCCAGCGCCGGTTCGCCCGGCGTGATACCCGTGCGGCGGCCCACCAGTAGATCGATGGCGACGTTGATCTTCTGCTTGGCCGCAGCGGCGGCGTCGTTCAGGTCCTGCGCGTTCTGGGTGTTGTCCACCACAAAGATCGTTTCCGGCCGCTTGGCCGCCAGCGCGATGCCGCGCTCAATCCGGTGCCTACCGGCCAGCGAGCCCGTCACCAGCAGACCCGTCACGCCGCCCGCCGCCAGCGCCTCGGCTTCACTGATCTTGGCGGAACACGCCCCCACCGCTCCTTGCGACATCAGATACTTGGCCAGTTCCGAGCATTTGTGCGTCTTGGCATGTGGCCGCAGCGCCCTGCCACGAGCCTTGGCGTGCGCCGCCATCTTCTGGACGTTGGCCTCAAACAGGTCCAGGTCCAGCAGTAGCGACGGCGTGGGCAGGTCGTCTTTGGAGAGCTTGCCCTTGACGTTGCCGGAAGCGAGGATCTTCTCCACTTCGGCCCAGGATCGGGTGGCTCCCGTGAGAAGCGCGGGAGCGGCTAAACTGCTGGCGACAAAGATTCGGCGCGTCATGATCATGGAGGATATCAAGCTTTAGGGCCGGACGGACGATAAGATGAATGTAAATGGGCAATTTTGACTATGACCTGCTGGTGATCGGGTCCGGACCCGCCGGACTGCGCGCGGCCATTCAGGCGGCCAAATTGAACAAACGGGTGGCGGTGGTGGAGCGCAAGGCGGTGGTGGGCGGAGTAAGCGTCAACCTGGGCACCATCCCCTCCAAAACCTTCCGCGAGGCCGTGCTCGACCTTTCGGGTTACAACGACAAGACCTTTTACGGTCAATCGTTTAGCGTCAAGAAGCAGATCACCATCGCCGATCTGCTGATGCGCTGTGACCAAGTGATCCGGCACGAAATCGACGTCATGCGGGATCAATTGCAGCGCAACGGCGTCGAAGTAATCGCGGCCACGGCTTCGCTTTGTGACCCGCACACCGTGAACCTCGAAGCGGTCGATGGCAAGGGTCTGCGGCTGGTCCGGACCGCGAACATCATGATCGCCACCGGCACGGAGACCACCAAGGATCCGCACATTCCCTTCGACGGCAAACTCATCTTTACGAGCGACGATGTCCTGTGGCTGGACCGGTTGCCGCGCACCCTGGCCGTGGTGGGTGCCGGCGTGATCGGCGCCGAGTACGCCAGCATGTTTGCCTGCTTGGGGGTCCGCGTCACCCTGGTGGACAAGCGTTCCCGTCTGCTGCCCTTTGTGGACGAAGAAATCAGCGATTCGTTGGCTTATCACCTGCGCGAGAACCGCGTGACGTTGCGGCTGGGCGAAGATGTCTCCGCAGTGGAGCCGTTTGAAGACGAGAATGGCGCGCGCGTCCGCATCAAGCTGGCTTCTGGCAAGCAGATTGTCACGGAGAAGGCGCTCTATTCAATCGGCCGCACCGGCAACACCGGGACGCTGAATCTGGAAGCGGCGGGCTTAAGCGCCGATAGCCGGGGCCGGTTGAAGGTGAACTCTCACTACCAGACGGAGGTGCCGAACATCTATGCCGTCGGCGACGTGATTGGCTTCCCGAGTCTTGCCTCCACCTCGATGGAGCAAGGCCGCATCGCCGCCTGCCACGCCTTTGGGGCGAAGGCGCAAAGCTTCCCGGACCTGTTCCCCTACGGCATCTACGCCATCCCGGAGATCTCCATGTGCGGCAAGACCGAAGAGGAATTGACCCACGAGGGCGTGCCCTACGAGATCGGCAAAGCGCGCTACAAAGAGATCGCCCGCGGCCAGATCATCGGCGACATCACCGGGCTGCTGAAGCTGATCTTCCACGCCGAGACGCGCCAGTTGCTGGGCATCCACATCATCGGCGAAGGGGCCAGCGAACTGGTCCACATCGGTCAGGCCGTGATGTTCTTCGGCGGCACGATCGACTACTTCATCAACACCGTCTTCAACTACCCCACGCTAGCGGAATGCTACAAAGTGGCGGCCTTTGACGGCATCAATCGCCTGGCGCTCTACCAGCAGACGTAGCAGCTCCTAAGGTGCAGCTCTAAAGTCTCACCGTCACTCGCATAAACGTCGCGGGGATCGATACACCGCCCTCAGTGTCTTGATTCTGGGCATTCGCTAACTCCACCAGTTGCTGCTGGAGCTCGTCCACTTTCCCGTTCGCCTCTGCCGCTGCGAAAGCGTTAATCGTGGGCCCGTAGAACAGGCGGAAGGATGCGATCAGGTCAGTGGGGCTAATGCCCGGCCCGCTGAAATGGAACGTATCCTTCGCGAGCGAGACATTCTCCGCGGGCAGTCCGGCTTGGCCAAAACGCTCGACGATGTGGGATTCCACACCCCAGGTCATCGGGCTGATAAAGCCCTCGGGTGGGGGTGGCGTAAACGCGGAGCTGATCTTCAGCAGCTGCGACACAAACGACGTGGGGTCGTTGGGGATCCAATTGCCCATCACGATGCGGCCGCCGGGCTTGGTCACGCGGACCATCTCTTGCGCCACCTCAAAGGGCTTGGGCGCGAACATGGCTCCAAACATGGTCAGCGTCAGGTCAAAGGTGTCGTCCGCCACGCCCTGCAGATTACAGGCATCTCCCTCATGAAACGTCAGGTTCGTCAGCCCGAACTCCGTCGCCCGCCGGTTTCCAGCAGCCACCAGATTGGCGGCAATATCGATGCCCGTTACTTCCGCACCCAGTTGGGCCAGAGGGACGGCCGTTGTGCCATCACCGCAACCCAAGTCCAAAGCACGCAGCGGCGGCGTCACTCCCAGCGATTGCAGCAAGCCTTCACCGGAGCGGCGCATCAGAGCGGCCACCTTGGTGAAATCACCTTTCTGCCACAATGCCTTGTTCGGATTCATGAAGTTGGTTATAGCAGATATTGCGGCTCCGTCTGCTCCGATTCCCGAACCAATGGGGTTAGCTGGCCGATGGTGCCGCCACCGTTGCCTGCGGCATCTTCCGCGAGGCCGCCCAGGCGAAGCCCGACGCGATCACGATCAGCCCGGCGACGCCCGCAAACACGCCGCCCAACCCAAAATCCTGCTTCAGCGCACCGGCGGCCAGCACGCCCACGCCTCCGGCAAAGGTGTTCAACATATTCAGCAGACCCTGCCCGGTGGAGCGCTCATCAGCGGGCAGCATGTCGCATAACGCCGGTGTCTCACACGCCATGCCGATGCCGCGCACCAGTGAGAACGCCACGATCACGGAACTGACCATGGCCATCGAGGCAGGCACCGTAAAGATAATCAACATCGGCGCGGCCACCAGATAGCAGGCCATCATCAGCACCAACCGCTGGCGGCGGCCGCTGCGCTTCACAATGCGGTCCGACAGCATCCCACCCAGCGCAATGCCCGTCACTGCCGAGACTTGCAGCGTGGCCGTGCCGGAAAAGCCCGCCACAGCCAAACTCAACCCGAACGTCTCGCGGAAATAGAGTGGCATCCAATTGAAGCACATCCACGTGCCCACCGCCATCAGCATCGCTTCGGTGGCTAGCAGCACAAAGGCCGGTTGCCGCAGCAGCGTGCTGAGTTGTGCGGCAATCGGACGGCGTCGCATAGTTGTGTCAAGGCTGCGGTTCGCCGCCAGCGGACCATCCTCCAGCCAGCGCCAGCAGACGAGGGCCAGCAACAAGCCCACGCCACCCAGCCACCAAAAGCTGACCCGCCAGCCAAACGCATCACCCAGATACCCGGCCAGCGCTCCGCCGGCGATCAGCCCCGCGTTCAAGCCACACATATGCAGCCCCAGCGCCCGCCCACGGCTGCCGGATTCATGATGATCGGCCACCAGACCCACGGCCGCGGGCAGATAGGCGCATTCCGCCAAGCCCAGCAAGGCCCGCGTAATCATTAGTTGCGTGGTGCTCTGGGCCAAGCCCGTCAGTATCGTGACGGCACTCCAGGCAGCCAGGCTGGCCACCACCATCCGCTTGCGCGAGATGCGGTCCGCGAGCAAACCGGCCCACGGAGAGCAGGCGGCATAGCTCCACAGAAAAAACGTGCCGATGGCACCCAGCTGCACATCGGTCAGCTGGAACTCCGCCCGCAACAGCGGGAAGACCGACGAGATCGCCGCCCGGTCCGCATAGTTCAGCGCGCCCGCACAGGCCAGCAGCCCCGCAATGCGCCACCGGTGCGGCGACCCCAAGTTAGGCCTCGCCAGCCAGGGTCTTCAACTTGGCCAAGTTGGCCTTGATGCCGTGGACGCCGTCAAAGTAGAGGTTGCCAAAGCTGATGTAGCGGTAGCCCTGTTCCCAGGCCTTGGCCGCGGCTTCATAGCTGCCCAGCGCAATGCCCGCGGTCTTGCCGTGCTTGGTGACGCGCGCCGGGAACTCGGCGAGAAACTGCTGCACTTCCGGGTGCCCGATCTGGCCGATGTGGCCCAGTGCGGCCGACAAATCCATCGGACCTGCCAGCACTACGTCCACACCCTCCACCTGCGCGATCTCCTCCACTTGACCCGCCGCTTCGGGTGACTCCACCTGCACCACCATCAACGTCTCGTCATTGGCCTGATCGAGATACTCTGACCATTCGATGTCGTTGTAGAAGGTCCACATGGGCGAGATGCCACGGCTGCCCATCGGCGGATACTTGGCATACTTCACCGCCAGCCGGGCCTGCTCGGCATTGTCGATCTGCGGCACCATCACGGCCTGCGCCCCAATATCGAGCGCCTTCTTCATCAGCCAAGGATCGAGACCCGCAATGCGCACCATCGGCACCGCGCCCGATTGCCGGACCAGCGGCGGCAGCAGTTCAATCGACTCCGCGCCGTAGCTGGAATGCTCCGTGTCGATCCACACGAAGTCGACGCCGGTCGTCGCAGTCAGCTTGGCCGCCAGCGCCGTCGGGCCCATTGTGGCGGAGCCCCAAGCCGTGCCACCCGCGGCCAGCTTCTGTTTGATCGGGTTTGTAAAAATTCGCTTAGACACCGTTTACCTAGACACCTTTCACCAGTCCCATGGACGCTTGCAGCGCCACGAATTCAGAAGTCACATCAATCACCACGCTGTCGGCTTCGGCCCGCGCGCCGCCGTAAACGCCCGTGGCCAGCCAGGACCCATCGTCATTCTGCAATGCGCCCAAGCCATCGATCACGGCGTGCACCAACTCCCGATCCTCTTCGAGCTGCGAGAGCCGATAGGTCCACGCCGCACCCCAGCCGATCTTGCCGCTCTGCGGGGTTTGGTAGCGGTCTTCAGCAGCGTGCGCGCTGGCCTGCAGAAAGGCGCGCGCGGTGTCCAGCCAATGGGCTTCACCGGTGGCCCCGGCCAACGACGACAACAGCGCCGCGGCGATGCCGTACTGGAAGTAGTACTGCCGCGTCTTGCCGCCATCGACGAAGTGTCCGGCCGCATCCGCTTCGCTGAACTCGGTTACCAGTCCGTTGCGCCAGCTGGTGTAGAGACCTCGATGAAGGTCAGGCTGCACAGCCAGCAGATTCTTCAACCACCGGCCCGCGCCTCGGGCCAGCTCCAAGCGCCCCGCCCACAGTGAGGCCAGGCCCGCCATGCTAGTGGTCATTATCTCTTCAATGGTGCAAGCCTCATCGGCGAAGAAGCCGTCGGAGGCGGGGTTGTGGAAGGTGGCAATACGGTCCGCCAGCTGCCGCGCCAACCCGAACCGGCCCCGCATCGCGGCCGCGCAACACAGCCAGGAGTGCGGATAGGTGCGGTAGATCGAGAACCACGGCACCCCCGCACCATCCAGGTCGCCACTGGCCAGCAGATAACGCTGCTCCATGTAGTCGAGCACTTGCTCGGCTTGCGTTACATGGCCGCTGGAAGTGCAAAGGGTGTCTTGTAATAGGCCCGCAAGTCGGACCCGCCGGCGATGGAGCCGTCAGCCTGCAGATGGCTGAGCAGCCATTCCGCGCCGCGGCTGGCGGAAGCGAGAGCTTTGGTTTTCTGGGATGCCTTCATGATGGGGGTGAATGGTTAGGCGTGGCAATCAATCACCAAGCCTTCGCAATTCTATCCGGTATGCGGCCCAAACTGCGAGTGGGCCAGCGCAAATCAGGCTTTGCGGCGCAGATAATCCGCCAGCCGCTGCCGGCCCAACGCCGGTGCCACGCTGTCCGTGACGGCGACCGCCTTGACGAAATCGAACAGTTCCTTCTTCCGTGGCGAGCCGATGCTCATCAGCTTGGTGAGCAGTCCAAACACACCCACGGGCATCGAGAGGATGCGCGGCTTCTTGCCTAAGGCGCGAACCACTTCTTCCGCAATCTGCCGCCGCGTCAGCACGTCCGGGCCGCCGATGCTGATCGCTGCCGGGCCAGATTCCAGGGCGTTGATCGCGGCCAACGCGACGTCGGCTTCATGGACGGGATTCGACTTGGCCTGCCCGTCGCCCAGCACCGGCACTGGCCCCTTGCGGGCGAAGTCCAGGATTTCGGCAAAGGCAGAAAAGATCCCGGTGGGGCGGATGACGGTGTAGGAGATGCCGGAACTGCGCAGCTCCTCGACAAACCGCTCATGCGCGGCGATGTAGCCCGTGTTGCGGTAGCCATCTTCCACGTGCACCGAGACATAGATAAACCGCTTGACGCCCGCCTGCTTGGCCTCCGCCAATAAGCGCGAGTTGCCCACGTAGTCCACCGCGTCATAGCTGCGCTTCTCGGGAGCGTTGGGGCTCACCGACGCACCGAGGGCGGAGATCACCACGTCCACGCCACGGCACACGCCGGTCAGATCAGTGGTGGTGGCATCGGCCTGAACGGCTTCGTCGGCAATGTTGCACGCATGGCGCGATAGCCCGCGTACACGGTGATGCCGGGCCATCAATTCCCGCACCAGTTCTGTACCGACTGCGCCGGTGGCTCCGGCGACCAGCACCAACATCTCAGCGCCTCCGGTGTTCAATCATGATGCAGCGGTCCATCACCACCGTTAACCCAGCCGCTTCCGCGCGTTGGGCCGCTTCCGGGTGGGTGATGCCCGATTGCATCCAGATCGATTTGGCCCCGATGCGGATGGCGTCGTCCACCACCGGCGGCACGTCTACGGGACGCCGGAAGATGTTGACGATATCGACGGGGAAGGGAATATCGCTGAGCTTCGCGTAGGCCTTCTCGCCCAACACTTCGGTCTCTTTGGGGTTCACCGGAATGATGCGATAGCCTGCCTGCTGCATGTACTCGCTCACGCCGTAACTGGGGCGGAACGGATCACTGGATAGCCCCACCACGGCAATAGTCTTGGAGTTGCTCAACAGTTCAGGAATCGTCATGAGGACGGCTATTCTTTACCCGTATCGAGCTTCAGGACGCGGCGGAATTTTGCCACTTCGTCTGGTGTCAGATACCGGAACTCACCGGGTGGGATGTCCAGCTTCAGGAACCCGATCTTGACGCGCCGCAGCTTCTCCACCAGCCGGCCGCAGTTCTTGAACATCAGGCGGATCTGATTCTGCCGGCCCTCGGTGAGCTGCACTTCATACCAGGGGTTGGTAGCCGGCTTGATCATCTTCAGCCCCGCGGGGGCCGTGCGCTGGCCATTCAGTGAGATGCCCGTGCGGAACTTATCTTCTTGTTCAATCGTCAGCGCGCCGGTCACCTTGACGACGTAGGTCTTCACCAGCTGGCTGCGCTTGGACATGATGGCGTTGGCGAAATCACCATCGTTGCTCAACAGCAGCAAGCCCTCGCTGTAGTAGTCGAGGCGCCCCACTGGATAAACCCGTTCCTTGACGCCTTTCAGGAACTTCACCACCGTCTGGCGGCCCTCAGGATCCGACAGCGTCGTGACAACGGCCCGCGGTTTGTTGAACGCCAGGTAGACCAGCTTGCCCGGCTTCTTGATCAGCCGGCCGTCCACCTTGATGTGGTCGGTTTCAAGATCGGCCTTGCTGCCCAGTTCGCTGACGATCAGGCCGTTCACGGTGACGCGGCCTTCCTGGATCATCTTCTCCGCGGCGCGGCGGCTGGCCAGGCCAACCTGCGAGATTATCTTTTGAAGGCGCTCAGCGCTCATGGGGTACTGCCTGACTCTGGTGATGATTCGGGTGACTGGGGTTCTGGTTGTGGTTCGGGTTGCGGCTCGGGGGCAGCCGCGGATTCCTCGGCCACAGGTTCCGGCACGGCGGGCGTAGCTTCCTCCGCCGGCGCTGCCTCCGCTTCAGCCACTGCTTCGGCCGCTTTCGCCACCGCCTGATCGGCCACGGCTTGATCTGCTGCGGCTTCGGCCTCGGTAGCAGGAGTTTCTGACGGGCCGGAGCCCAGCGGCTCTTCGTCGGACAAAGCCAAACGCCGCAGCTCTTCAAACTCTTTCAGCGTCGGCAGCTCGGCCAGATCCTTCAAGCCGAACTGCAGCAGAAAGTCCTTGGTGGTCTTGTAGAGAATCGGCTTGCCGATGACGGCCTTGCGACCGGCGGTGGTGATCAGCTTGCGGTCCAGCAGCGTCTTCAGCACGCCCGCGCCTTGCACGCCGCGGATCTCCATGATCTCGGGGCCTGTGATGGGTTGCTTGTAGGCGATGACTGCCAGCGTTTCCAGTGCCGCCAGTGACAGCTTAAAGGCCGGCTTCAGGCTCTTGACGAAGGCCCGGACACCTTCGTGATGCTCGGCCTTGGTGGACATCTTGTAGCCACCGGCTACTTCCCGGATGCTCAAGCCACGATCAGGCTGCGCGTAATCGGCCACCAGCGCGGCCAGCGTCGCCTCCACTTCATTCAGCGGGCGGCCCACGGCGAGGGCGATCTGCGAGGCGGACAGCGGTTCGTCGGTCAAGTAGACCACGGCCTCCAGCAGACCCTTCAACTGCAAATCAATCTCAGGTGGCTGGTTGGTGGCTGACGCCCCGGTCAGCGCAAAGGCGGGTTCAGTCCCTGACGGCTCAGCTGCCGTTTCTCCAGCGGCCTCACGGTGCACGCCAATGTCAACAATATCTTCCATCGGTTACTATCGGTACTCTTCTTCAATTGTGGGCGCGGACAACTCCGCAAACGCCGCCTCAAAGCCCCCGGCGCGCTTCAAGTCGATGTCGCCGAATGCTTCGCTCTGGGCCAGCGCCAGGGCTTGCCGCTTGACCAGTTCCAGGATAGCCAGGAATAAGCAGATCATCCCGCGGCGGCTCCGTTGCCGCTCAAACAGGCGCGTGGCGGACACCCGGTCGGACTTGGCTCCGGCGGCAAACATGTCGCGCAAATGGTTGATCATGTCCGGCACCGTCACTTCTTCTTTGTCCACCGAATAGGTGGGACGGGCCTTGATCCGTTCCAGCACCTTCTCAAACGTCTGCACCAGGTCAAACAGGGTTACCTGTAGCCCCGGCTCCTCCACCTCATCCACAAACTTCTGGATCTGCGGGTTGGACCAGACGGCTTCCTCGATCATCCGCTTCTGCTGCAACATCTCGGCGGCGTTCTTAAACCGCTCATGCTCCAGGAGCCGGTCCACCAGTTCCTGCCGCGGATCTTCTTCCGGGGCAATCTTTTCTAGTTCCGGGTCGCGCGGCAGCAGCGTCTTCGACTTGATATGGATCAGCGTCGCCGCCATGTAGACGAACTCTGCCGAGAGTTCGAAATCCATGGCCGCGGCTTGCTCCATAAACGCCAGATACTGGGCAGTGATCTGGGCGATCGGAATATCGTGGATGTTGAGCTGTTGCTTACGGATCAGGTCGAGCAGCAGGTCCAGTGGACCGTCGTAATGCTCGAGATGAAAGTTCAGCAGCCCTTCAGAAGCGGACGACACTACTTAACCACGGTAGCATTATCGACGCCCGGATTCCCGGGCTGGGTAGGCACGGTGGGATCGTCCGGGACCGACCCGCAGGCTTCGCCTTGCCAGCGCTCCAGCGTCTCGGCCAGCCGCGTCAGTTGAACGGGCTTCGAGAGATAGTCGTCCATGCCCGCCGCCAGGCAACGTTCCCGGTCGCCGGGCATGGAATTGGCCGTCAGCGCGATGATGGGCGTCAATGAGGCTGGTGCAGGCAGATCGCGGATGGCCGCGGTGGCTTCATAGCCATCCATTTCCGGCATCTGGCAGTCCATCAAGATCAGATCGTAAGACCCATCGCGCACAGCCGTAACCGCGGCCTCACCGCCATCCACCGCCTGTGCCTGATAGCCCAATTTCTTCAGCAGGCCCAGGGCGACGCGCTGGTTGATGGGGTTGTCTTCCACCAGCAGTACCTGCGCCGCCGCCTGCTGCGGTAGCGCGGAACGCGAAGGCCCGGCTTTCGTCCGCGCCACAGGTGTTTCGCCAACAGTTTCGCCAACCGCTTCCGCCGGCTGCCCGCCGCCCACTGGTTCCGTCGCGACCGCCGTTGCGCTCCGTGGATCAGCGGCAGCAGTGGGGGCCGCTGGTTCCGCCAAAGGTAAGCGGATCATCACCCAGAAGTGCGATCCATAGCCCGGCCGGCTCTCAAAGCCCACGTCGCCCCCCATCAGCTGAGCCAGGCCGCGCGAGATGGCTAGGCCCAGGCCCGTCCCGCCATGACGCCGTGCCGCGCTGCCATCGGCCTGCGTGAAGGGTTGGAACAGCCGTCCGGCCACGCCTGGATCAATGCCGATGCCCGTATCCCGGACACTGATGCGGATCTGCACTTGCTCCGCCGTTCTCTCTACCGGCTCGGCCGTAACGCGGACCGAACCCTGGTGCGTGAACTTCACCGAATTGCTGACCAGGTTGGCCATGATCTGGCCCAGCCGAATCGCGTCGCCTTGCAGCCGCAGGCAGACTTCGTCGGGGACACTACAGCTCAACTCCAGCCCCTTCTGGCGCGCTTGCCCGGCAAACAGTCGTGTTGCTTGATCGATCACGGCCAGCAGATCAAACGGCTCCTGGGCCAACGGGAACTTGCCCGCTTCAATCCGGGATAGATCGAGGATGTCATTCACGATCACCATCAGGCCAGCGGCGCTGCCCCGGAGGTTGTCCACCAAGTCGCGTTGCTCGGCATTCAGCGGCGTGTCGGCCAACAGATCCGTTAAGCCCACCACCCCATTGAGTGGCGTGCGGACCTCATGGCTGACCGTCGCCAGAAAGACCGATTTCACTTCCAGCGCCTCCACCGCCTGGTCGCGAGCCGCGGCCAGTTCCCGGGTCCGTTCGGCCACCAGGCTCTCCACCTGACGCCTCCGGTTCTGGGCAGTGCGCAGGTAAAGGCACAGGAGGGCGGTGAGGAGCAAACCAAACAACAGCGGACCAATCCCGGCCTTTACCTCTGGATGGATCGCTTCAGGAACCGGCAGACAGTAGCCCAGCCAGCGGCGGCCGCCGACGTTCACCGTGGTCGTCACGGACCCCAAGGCGCTTTCCGCGGCCGACACATTCTTCTTGGGGAGCATGGACTCCGCGGCACGTCGGGACTGGTGAAAGGCCAACGTCCGCTCCGGCTCCCCCGGTGTCCACTCAGTCAGCCCCACGTGAATGCCGTAGCTCTCAAAACGGCTGATGGCCCGTTCCAACACCCGCGAGTATTCCAGCGCAGCCACCGCGTGCCCGCGCAATTGCCCATCCACCCGCACCGGCATCACGATCAGCGAGACCGCCCCGTCTTGCCCTTCAATCTGGGGCTGGAAGGCCGGTGTCAGCACTGGTTCCCCAGATGCGGCGGACTGGTCGAGAAACTTCTGCCAGCGGGCGTTGCGCTCCAGGACCACCAGTTGATCCCCGGTGGCCGTGGCCGGGCGGCAGTTGTGCAGCGCGATGCTGTCCGTCCCGTCCTGGCCCGGCGCAAGTGGCCAATAGCCAAACAAACGGATGTCGTGCGAATCACCCGCAAAGGGACAAAGCCAACGGCGAGACTGCGTTTCATCCATCTCGGCCGGTGCCAGTTCCAGCGATTGGGCCACGCCCCGCACCAACGCCAGGTCCGTATCCGCCAGCCTCTGAATGGCATTCAGCCGGTTGTGGGCTGCTCGCCGGTAAAGGTCCACGTTGGCCTGGGCCGATAACTCAACTAGTTGAAAGAATACGGCCCCGGAGATGGCGCACCCCAGGACGGCGATAATCGCCACGGGGTGGCGGAATCGCGAGGCCAGACTTTGAATTAGCGTCACCATGCTCAGCGACGGACAGACTGTCCGCCTCTGGCATATCGGAAAGAATAATCCGAATTTGAAGCCGTCTCGCCTAAGGGCGCGGTTCCGATTTCAGGATCGATTTCGCCTTAGCCGCCCGCCCAAACAGCAGCGTGACATCCACTGCCTTGGCCGCCCGGTCGATGGTCAGTGCGGAACGCGCTTCGCCCAGTTCCTCAAACACCTGGTCCACCCGAACGCGGTTCAGGAAGACATCGGGATACTCCGGGTTAAACGGCTTGCCTTCCTTCAGGCCCCACATCTTGCGGATCACCGGCTCGCTCTCAATGTCCAGGCCCTGCACCTTCAGGGCGCGCATCATGAACTGGTCACCCGGGTCAACGTCGATCACCAGATCCACCACCTTGTTCTGGTCATTCACCAGCCGGTCCGGCGTGGCGACTGCGCCGATATAGCCCAGACGGCGTAAGACGTTGCGCATGCGCTCGACGCCTTCGTTGACCGCAGTCATGTTAGCCAGGTCGCCCATCTTGAAGTCGGCCGCGCGCATCAGTTCCGCCTCCGGGAGATTGCGCCCTTGCATGCGGATGTCGCCCAGGTTGAAACTCTCGCCTTCATCCACCGTCACCATCACGTTCAGTCCGTTCACTTCCCGCGAACGCTCCACCGTGACCTTGGGGAATGTCACCCGCAACCGGCCACGCTCTTCATAAAGTGGCTTGATGGTGGTGGCCAGCAGTTGCCGGAAACGCGTTTCGTTGAAGATGGTGCCGATCGCGACACCGTTGATGGCATTGCGCAACGCGGCGGACGGGATCACGGCTTGGCCCGTAAACTTCACTTCCGCCACCGATGGCGCACTGCCCGCTGGGCGGAACATCACATAGAGATTGTTGGGCGAATCGGCATCCACTTTGCCTACCACCGCCACGCCCGCCTTCTCCTGGATCAGCTTGGTCCAACTGGCCACTTTCTCTTTGGTGGCCGGGATCTTCTGGCTAAACAGCGGGTCTTTGGCCTTCAGGTACGCCTCAACGCCCGCCGGCAATTCCTCCAGACGGTACGGGTAGAGCGGCGTCGCTTCGACCACCGTGAAGGTCGCGTCGTAACTCTTGCCATCGGCGGCCGTGAAGTAGATGTAATCTACGCGGTCAAAAGCGCCCGTGGCCAGCAGTCGGTCGCGCGCGGCCTCAAACGTGGGCTTGTTGGCCATCGCGCCCAAGGCTAACTGTGCGGCCGCCAGAATCTGTTCCGGCGTGTAGTTGCTGTGGCCTTCCAGCTTGATGGAAGCGACGGGAAACTCGCGGATCTCACCGGGTGCGGGCGGTTGCTCGGCGACCGGCGGAACGGCCGGCTTGACGGGAGCAGGCGCTTTGGCCCGGGGCTTGGCGGCAACTGGCCGTGGCTTGGCGGCCGCGGACCCAGGCTTGGCTGCAGCCGGAGCAGGCTGCGCCCAACTCCACACCTGGCACCCAACCAGACCGATCACCAGCGCCCGCCACTGCATCGGCTTAAACCAGCACCGTCAGCGCATCGCGGCGCGGCGGCTCATCGGTGCGCTCCACTGGACGGTACAGCGTGTCGCGCTCCACCGGATCGCGCCCGGCTTCACGGATCAGCCGCAGCAGATCCTGCCGCCGCATGCCTTGCGCGGTGGTGGCTCCGGCGTCGTGATAGATGCGCTCTTCGATGATGGTGCCATCCAAATCATCCGCGCCGAACCGTTGCGCAATCTGCGCAATCTGCGGCGTCATCATCACCCAATAGGCCTTGATGTGCGGAATGTTATCCAGCATCAGGCGCGACACCGCAATGTTGCGCAAGTCCATAAAGCCGGACGTGCGCGGC